>NZ_JAOART010000103.1 GCF_025210435.1 Anaeromicrobium sp. | reverse complement strand
TACATGTTGTGGAATGAATGAGCCTTTTTTATGCCAATCTCTTAATGTTTGAGGAGTTTTGCCTATTTCTTTAGCAAACTGACCTATTGAATAATACTTCATTAATTATCACCTCTATATAATGATAACAAATAACATGATATTATTCAATGCATTTTTATAGATTCTTATAGATTTTATTTAACAGTTGCTAACCTCCCATTTAAATTGAAAATCCCCTTATGATTATACCAATTTTTACCTTTTAATTGAACTATTGATTTTCTAGATAAATATGCATAAACAAAAAACCACCAAGCTTTTTTATCCCTTAGTGGTTCACATTTATTTTTACTCATCCTTTATATCTATTATTATTCCTTCTATGAACTTCTTAATGTTAACCTTTCCACTTTGACCTGATTCTCCCCTTCCAAAGTTCATCTGATTTCTCACTTCTTTAAAGTTAAATAAAGTACTAGAGTATTTAACAAAGATTTCATTTTCTCCATTCTCAATACCCATATTAGCTATGTTTTTAAGGGCCTTTATGGAAGCTCTTCTAACCCGTTGTTCTATGGCAGAAGTATTTGTAGCTATGCCCTCTTCTTCACTATATTTATCACATAAATACTTATATATCTGAGATAATTTGTATTTAGGTAAATTGTTTTTTCCCTCTTCAATATGGTTCATTATCCATAGGATAATTTCAATAATATCCCTTACTCCTGCTTCACCTAAAATACCTAATTGGGCTAACACTTTCTCTATTTTATCCTCAACACTATGTTCCTTGTTCTTTTTTTCTACGGGTACATAGTCTATTCCTCTTATTCCTTTTAGGGCATCTTCAAAGGATTGAATAACCTTGCTCATATTAACCTTTTCTTTTATCTTTTCTATTACACTTATAACCTCTATGACATTTATGGGTTTACTTATGAAAAATTCAATTCCATTTTTGTATGCCTTAGATATCATCTCTTCAGAACTTACTTGGGATATCATGATAAAAGTAACGTCCTCATGGGTTCCCTTTACCTTAGATACTATCTTTATACCATCTACAGTAGGTAATAATAAGTCAACTAAAACAATATCCGGTTTAAGTATTTTTATATCTTCTATGGCTTGTCCCCCATCATTACTATAGCCAATTATGTCTCCCAAATGATTTTTTTCAATTATCCTCTTTAATATATTTTGCACAACTTTATCATCTTCAACTATGTAAAAACTCGTATTCAATTTATTATGCACTCCCCTCAATATTTGTAACTGGAATTTTCATCTCAAATATTGTTTTTGAACTCTCCCTATTGTTAATTTCTATTGTACCACCAAAATGATTTTCCACTATGTTTTTAACATGGGATAATCCTATTCCAGTAGACATTTTTCCCGTTGTTTTATCATACTTATTAGTAAAACCAGGCTCAAATATTAACTCCATATCCTCTTCTTCGATTCCAGGTCCATCATCTATAACTCTAAATATATGGTTTCCATCCTTTTCATACTCCTCAACCACTATTTCCCCTGTTGACTCTATGGCATCTATGGAGTTGGTTATGAGATTATTTAAAACAGAAATTAAAGGATAATAGTCATTCATTTGGAAATTACTTTGAGTTTGAAATTTCACAGAAATATCTACTTCCTTAAACTCTATTAGCTTATTTGTAGCATCCTTAATTATTTTAAACACATCTTCCACAGACATATGTAGATTTGTTTTCTCACTAAGTAATGTATTTTCCATACCTGCTACTACTCTAATATAGTCCTTTTTTATTTCATGTATGTTTTTAGAAATATCTAAAGCCATATTCCTTAATTGTGGTTCTTCAAGTCTTTCATATAAGTCATAACTTTGTTCCATCATATCTTCAATATCTATCATGGACTTTTTTAGGAAAAATAATTCCGTATTGAGTTTTGCCGTAAATAGTAATAACTCCCTAAACTTCTTTTCCTTTTGTTCTATTTCAAATATATCCCTAGAATACAATATGATCTTATAAATAACCCATGTCATCCATGATCTTATTAATCCCACATATATAATGGCTATAACAGCCTTTTCAAAATCAATATGAATAAAATAATAGGACAATATGGCCTCTGCTATATTACTAGAACTATCACAAAACCATAAGGATACTATAAAGGCAGGAGAATCATCTAATTTATCCCTTATGTGAAGGGCACTAAAAAGAAAACCAAATATTATGTAAAATACTGCCACAGGTATGTAGCTCAATAAATTTGTGAGAAATGTAGTTTCAGGATAAGCAATAAAATTAAGTGATGCTCTAAATATGAACATTAATATACCTATACTAGTAGATACGGTCATTACAGATAAATCTTTAAAGTATATTAATAAAAGTGATAAAACTAATACGGCAAGGGAAAATCTAAACCATTGGGAAAATGGACTTATATACCCTTGTCCCATAAAAACCGTCACTAAACATATGGCCATAGTATTTCCTAATCGTTTTTTATCCATAACTACATCCTTTCCTAAGGCATACTAAATAATCGTACAATTCTATATTATCATAAAACAAAATAAATTAGCTTATTTATTTTAAGTCTATATGGAAATTATTTATAAATGCTAATGTTAGTTTATCCAAAATACTAAAGCCACCTCTTAATTATAAAATAAAGGTAGCTTCTATAATATCTAGTTTCTAGGTACTTTTTCCCGAATCCCTAAGGTCTACTAACTCCTTTGGATATGGATTAAATATAGTTTGATTTAGTAAATATTTATTTTCAAATCTCATAACCCATGAATATATAAGGGCTAATGGAACAGAAAATGGAACTCTCTTGTCACTATAACTTTCTAATGTATCAAGGAAAAATACCTTTTCATCCTTGGTAATATATTTTGAAAAATACCCAAATAAATGGAGTAACATATTCACATTTCGCATAGGCTTAGAACTAATACTTAAGGCCTTTTCTAGTGAATATTCATATTTGACTAACACTTCATCTATTTGTAACTTTTCATGATTTGCCGTAATTTGTCCTAGTTCCTTTAAGTTCCTTTGACTATGACACATTAATAAATATTTATTCTCACTATGAAATCTTACTAATTCTTTCATACTTTTTTTGTTCTTAATATTGTCAAAGGATGCTTTAGTAAATATCCTAGTCAAAAATTCTTCCCTTATATTATAATTAGTCAGTCTTCCCTCATTTTCTATAGGTATATATGGAAAACTACCAAATATCCCCTTAGCAAAAAGACCACTGGATTTATTCCCTATGGTTCGACCCTTCCCATAATCATTATAAAGTTTCACATCATTCATACCACAAGATGGTGAACGACTCTTTAAAATTGCTCCATGTATTTTTTTAGTACCCAGCTCTCCCATAAACGAATTAGTAAACTCTTCCATCACGTCTGTCATATCTTCTCCAGACTTTGAGAAAACTAGCCTTTCTACTTCATCCTTTAAAACTAGTCTCAATGTATCCCGTGGTATGGGTAATCCTATGCCTACCTCTGGACATACCTTTATAAAGTTCACGTAAGAACTTAATATTTTAACAAATGAATTACTTATTTTAGTTCCGTCATATCTACAAGGCTCTTCATTTATGCACTTGCTTAATATTATTGTAGGTTTTTCATAATCTCTCATCTCCCATATCCCCCTTATAATTTACAATTTCCTAGACAAGATTAAATACTCATATAGTCTATTACTTTTAAAGCTGCTTCATCCTTTTTCTTAGCTTCTACCATTAAATCAATGTTAACTTCTCCTATTAATTCTAATAAATTTAACAAATCTTCTTTTTTTATATAATCATCATGTTTTCTATCCTTTATTCCATTTTTCCCACTACTTATATGAATCTTAGGATTTAAGCCTGTGTTCTTCCACGTATGTTTAATTCTTATAATATCTTCTTTAGTTAATTCCCTAGTATTATTGCAGTTATGATGATGTATATCAAGTACAATAGGTATAGATGTTTTACTACTTATATAGATTACATCATCTATATTGTAAGATTTGTCATCGTTTTCTAATCTAATAGGCCCTTTTATTTTTTCACTTAATTTATTATAGTTTTCAATAAATCTTTTTATGGCCCATTCCTTATTACCATAAACTCCCCCTGTATGGATAATCATATCATTTCCACCTAGCTTTTCTAATATTTCATAATGGTATTGTAGGTTGATTACACTATTTCTAACCACATTTTCATTTAAACTATTTATGACAGTAAATTGGTCTGGATGCATTGACAACCTAATATTATATTTGCCTACTATAATCTTTATCTCTTCCATATGTCTTAATATTTCTTCATCCTTCTGCCAACGCCAGTTAAAATCTCTTAACATGTCTGGATGAGTAACTAGTGGAAGTAACCTGCTAGTTACTCTATACATAAATATGTTATTTCCCATATTCCACCTTAATATATCTTTTATTAGAATTAAATTATCTATAATTTTATCTCTTAAATATTCTATCCCATACTTATAAACAGAGTTTAATCTACAATCTTTAAAGGTTCTAGGCTTTAAATTCGTGTTTATACATGCATATCCAATTCTCTTAATCATATTTTTTCCTACTTTCTAGTATAGTAAAATATCATAATCATCAAAAGCCTTAAATGACATAAATATTATTGATAAAATTCCACTAAAATATCTACCTATTAAGATGGCTACCATTATGGCTATCTGATATTTTATTGCAGTTAGTGGGATTGCCCCTCCTAAAATCTGTCCTGTCATCATTCCAGGTAAAGAGACAAGTCCAATAGTCTCTATTGATGCAATGGTAGGATTTACTGAAGCTGACACGGCATTTTTAAAATAAGGAGTTAAAGCCTCTATCTTGCTACCACTAAGGCTTAAGGCATAAAAGTATTCATTTTGATTTTCTTTTATGGCCTTATAAAAATTGTTTATACATATTATATTACCACTTAAGCTATTTCCTAATAGCATTCCTGCAATAGTAATCATATATTGAGCGTTGAATATATTATCTAACCTTATAACAAAAATATTAAAAAATAATAGTACAATTACATTTGGAATTATAAATGCAAAAAACAATGGAATGATAAATTTTTTGCCCTTAAATCCACAACTTTTAATTGTTGCAAAACTGGCCACGCCTATCATAAAAGCTAAATAAGCAAAGTTTATAAGTGGATTATTAATATTAAAGATATATTGAAGAAAGATTCCTACTAGACTAAGTTGTATTACCATTCGTCCTATGGAATAAAATATCTTTTTATTTATTGATATATTTAATTTACGGTTTATCATAATAACGGGAATCATTAATAAAACTAGACTTAACATTGATAAATAGGAAATTTCATTTGTGCCCATACTACTACCACTCCTTTGTTCTAATTAAATCACTTTTGCTCCAAATCTTATCATGGGAAATTATTAAAACAGTTTTATCCTTTTTTAGTACGTAGTCCACTACCTTTTCTTTCATTTCCTTATCTAATCCAGAAGTTACTTCATCTAAAAGCCATACGTGCCTATCCATTAATATACATATAATTAACCCTAACCTTTGTCTTTCGCCTCCTGAAAGTTCACTTACTTTCTTTTCCATAATATCCTCTGAAAAATTAAAGTATTTAAAAATATCTAAGACCTTATCTTTAGTAATCTCTATATGTCTGTTGTTTTTATATGAAAATATTTCAAGGATTAAATCCCATACTTTATCATTTCTTAAGTCCACATCTTGACTTACATAAGCTATATTTTTTCTAAAATACGTTATATTATTTTTTTCTAAATTTTTCCCATCTAATATTATTTCTCCCTTATGGGGCTTAACAAAACCTAATAGTAATTTAAATAGGGTGGATTTTCCTTTACCAGATGGGGCATTTAATAGTATTTTTTCTCCTTTTTTTATATTCATATTAAAATCCTTAAATAGGGTTTTACCATTAAAGCTTAAGTGTATATTTTTAAATTGAATCAAGATTATCACCCTTCACCTTCACCTCATGGGTCAGTTCCATTGCCTTTTCCCTAGCCTCTTTTAAAACCTCTTCTCCTAGAGTTGTAATTGTATAAAACTTTACTATTCTACCATCCATATTCTTTTCTTCCTTTGTTAATAAATCTTCCTTTTCCATTCTGTTTAACATGGGATATATTGTACCAGGACTGATTTTATATCCATGCTCTTTTAACTCCTTCATCATCCAAGTACCATATATGGGTTCTTTCTTAGCATGGTGCAATATGTGTATTTGCATAAATCCTAAAAATAGTTTTCTTAATATCTTATTTTTCATAAATATAATCATTCCTTTCGCTCTGCTCAAGGCACAAAACGGTATGAAACCATTGCCTTCGAGCAAATACTTATTTTATAGGGATAACAGTTAACTACAAATCACGTGGAGGTGAGTGGGATACTCTTTTTAGAGTAACCGTATAAATATATGTGTAGATTGTTCTTTCAAGCACAAATAAGTGTGACTTCGAGCACGTAGACTTATCTTTGTATAAACGTTACTCGTTTATTGCTGAACAATCAGTCAATGCTGTTTATCCCTATAATCTTTTTAGAGAGGATAAATTTCTATGATGAAAATTGTTTACCCTATCTGTTGTGGCATTGACGTCCACAAAACCTTTGTTGTTGCCTGCATTGCTTCTACCAATAATAAAGGTATTACTACTTACAAACGCCATCACTTTTCTACCTTCACCAAAGGTTTAAGAGAGCTGTTACAATGGCTTTTGGATAATTCGTGCAAAGATATTTGCATGGAATCTACAGGTAAATACTGGATACCTGTTTTTAATGTTCTAGAAGAATCCTGCAACATTACTCTGGCACATCCTAAATATGTGAAAGCAATCCGTGGTAAAAAGACTGATAAAAAGGATGCTAAATGGATTGCCGATCTATTTAAACACGATCTTGTTGCTGGAAGCTTTATGCCACCTCTCACAATTAGACAGCTTCGTGACTTAATGCGTTATCGCTTTAAACTCACAAATTTCAAGTCGAGTGAGAAAAACAGATTTCAAAATTGTCTTACGGTTTCAAATATTCAACTTGCTAGTGTTGTTTCAGACACTTTTGGAAAAAGTTCTATGAATATTATTGATAAACTCCTTGAAAACCCTATTGATACCACCTTTGATATAAAACCACTTATACATGGCTCTATGTATAAAAAACTTGAAGATTTACAACTTGCCATTGATGGTTTTATCACACCTGAACAAGCTGAAAAATTAAAAATTATCAAACAACACTATGATGGTCTAAATTTGTGTCAATCAAATCTTGAAGACGTGATTCTTTCTCTTTCCGAGCCCTACACCGAAGAAATTAACCTTATCTTAACTGTTCCGTCTTTTAAAAACATCTTTTCTGCAATTGCTATTATTTCAGAAATAGGTGTTAATATGGACGTGTTCCCGACAGCTAAGCATTTGTGTTCTTGGGCAGGGCTAACTCCACAAAATAATGAGAGTGCTGGAAAGAAAAAATCAGTAAGAATTTCAAGAGCTGGTTGTTACATAAAACCTCTTTTAATACAATGTGCCACCTCTGTAATAAAAAGCGCTAAGCATCCTGAAATTCGTAACCGCTACTTAAACCTCAAAAAGCGACGTGGACACAAACGAGCTATTATTGCCATCGCAAGAATGCTTTTAACTGCTATTTATCACATACTCAAGAAAAAAGAACCTTACAATGCTGAGTTATATAAAAAAACTGATGTTCTTCCAGTAAACCGTGAGATCACGATTGAACAGGCAGTTTTAATAGCCAGAAGGCAGGGTTTCTTCGTTAAAGCTAATGCCTAATTAAATGATCCATATTTTTCAAAAAGTCATCAATCGATGGCTTGTTTGTCATGCCCTTCTGTATTATAGCCAACTTACAGGTTATGTTTCAGACTTATTCTCCTTCATCAAAGTATATCATGATGCGATATCGTATTTTGATATCGTATTATGATATTATTTTATCAACATAAATATACTCTGTCAATAAGAAAAAATAGCCACTTACTTAGTGTGCTGCCCATCTAACTCTTTATCATATTTTCCCTCAAAACTATTTAGGACTACTAAGTTAAATATTATTATTAATACGCCCCCTCCTATGGGTAATATATATACTGGTATTTTATCTAATAATCCCCCAGACAATATTAACCCTATGGGAGCAATGGCCTTTCCTACACTTATAACTATACTAAGAACCCTTCCTCTTAATTCACTTGGTATATCCTTTTGAATTATATAAATAAAAGGTATATCAATAAATGAAACAATAATTCCAAATGATATCATTACACCTATATAATATATTAAATAAAAAATTTCACTTAATTGAATCTGCCTTATTACTGGAATTCCAACTAAAATCATACTTACAGACATGAAAATACTCATAAGCCTCAAAAGTCTCCAATATTCTATTTTTTCTATTGTATTGTTAACAAATATTGCTCCAATTATAATACCTAGAGAAAAGGAACCTTCAATAATTCCGAAACTTTTAGAATGTAATTTTAATACATTATTCACTATAAATGGCAATGGTACAGTTATTGATAAACTGATAAAAAAGTTAATGACTATCAATAATCTAAATATATTTATAATATTCTTTTCTGATTTAATGTATATAAAAGCTTCTTTCATATCCTTTTTTAGGTTAACGCCTTTCTTTTCTTCAATCGGATCTACATAGTTATATCTAAAATCTATAAACATTTCACATAAGGCTGAGATAATAAAAGAAATTCCATTAAATAATATAAACATGTGTATATCCATAAAAGTGAATACAATTCCTCCTATTACAGGACCAATAATTAATGATAATGAGTCAATTATTTTACTAGTAGAGTTTATATTAACTAGTTTATCATCTGATACCATATTAGGTATGGCCACCTCCAAGCTCGTTGCAAAGATAGTCGTAAATGTTCTATTGAGAAAAGTACTTATATATATCATGATAATATTTAATCCATATACTCTACTGATAAAATATAGTAATAAGAACAAAATTCCATTTAATATATCCATAGAGATAACTAAATTCTTCTTATTAAATCTATCTGCCATGACCCCTCCAATAGGGTTAAATAAAATTATAGGCATTATTCCTAACACCAAGGTATTGGCAAAATTCACCCCTGATCCTGTTAGTTTTAATACATATAAACCTATAGCAAAAGTATATATGGAAGTTCCAAATATTGATATGAATTTTCCCAATGGAAAAAGTATAAAATTAAGATATTCCTTTGATTTCATAAGATCCCTCCTGTCTCTAAAGCTATTCTAAACCATTGCCTAAGCTCCATGGCAATAGGCTTATACATACTTTTTTCATTTTTCACAAAGGAAAAGGTAGGGTTAACCCTACCTTTTTCCATAAAATATATAATTATATACTTTTTCACCTTTTACAAAGAACCCCTCGTACTTGCCACCCTCTTCTACATAATCAGATACTTTATCATCTATACACTTATATCCTAAATTATATATTTTGGTCTTCACATTTTCCATTACAAAGTTCTTTCTATATTTCTCCTCTATAAGGCTATTCGTGCTAAAGTTCTTAAATAAAATGTACGTTCCAATTAAATACCCACTATCCTTTACATATTTGCCCATTTGTTCTAGTAAAAATTCCTCATTCTCAAAGTTATAATTACTAGTTCCTGAAAAATCCACTACCATATCTACAGATTTACTTTTTATAGGTATTTGTAAAAAATCTGTACATAGAAAAATAATATTCTTCCTACACTCTGCTCTTTCAATGATACCCTTAAGAAACCTATGGCGAGCCAAGTCATAATCTACAGCTATATAAACACTGTTATCTGAAAGCTTATTGTATATATTCCTAAGATAAAATCCAAATCCCGAACCTAATTCTAAAATGACTTTATCCTTTACATTATTAAAATCTACTTTCTTATCTATCCATTTTATACCCTTATATACATTATCTAAGTAATCTGAATCAGTAACATTTATGTACTCACTAATATCCCCACTAAATAAATTCAATTCTGACTCTCTATAATAATCATCTACTCTGAGTATGCCATCTTCAATAATATACTCTTCATTGCAATTGCATCTTAGCTTCCCATATATTATTTGGTTATCCTTTATTGTTCCATCTACTATGCCTAATTCTCCATTACATTTTAAGCATCTTAATAGATTCAATGTACTTATATGAATACCCAATGTGAACTTCTTCTTACTCTTTTCTTTTGATATTTCATCTATCTTTTTCTTTAATCTATTTTTTATATTAGTTAGATTTTCAATATCCTTTATAAGATTCTCATATTTATTCATAAAAATAGTCTTATAATACTCTTCTTCCTCATAAGGAATAAGATTGCCTAATACTCTAAAGGTGAATATTATCTTAATCTCATTTAGGGTAAATCCCATATTCTTTAGGTTGAGAATTCTATTTAAACTATTTTTACACCTTTCATCAAAATCATATTGCCCTCCTAACTTTTCTGGCACAATTAAGCCCAAATACATATAATGTCTTATTGTGTCTTTACTAATATTATTTATCTCTGCAAATTTTCCAATCTTCATATTATCACCACTAAAAATTTTATATTTGTTTTCATTATACCACTTAAGACCCTTTTACAAAGCGAATACTATCCAATAATTGCCAAAAGAATAAAAAGATAAAGGATTTGGAAATTCTAAATCCTTTATCTTTTTATTCTTTCATCAGTTTTAACAACTCTAGCTTTTTATTTTTTATACGCTCCACCCTATCCTGCTTTTCAGCATCATCACACTTTTTATTTAGCATATGATTTATTAAATAATCATACTTTTCTAAAATTATTCCGTAACTTTTTTCACACTTCATTTCAATTAAACATTCTGAGATTTTATTTATGTCATATATATTATTTGAACTTTTTAATTTGTCTATATATATTGGACTTAGAAAAACATATTTTTCAGGATTATTCATTACATTTTTAATAGATACTATTCCATATTTTTCATTGTCCTTTAAATACATAAAATATACATCTATTACATACCATATCTCATAGTTTGAGTTTCCGTGATAATATAAATAGTTTTTTAGGTATTCTGTGCCACTATACTTATTCTCTATAATATGAATAATCTCTTCATATCCAAATTTATTTATATATATAGGATTTTCTTTATAGACTTTCATTAAAAATTCAAATCCTCTTTTGTCATAATCATTTGTCTTTTTTATATTTTCTTTAATAAAATCATATAAGAAACCATATTCTCTAGAATTAGATAAAACATTATTTAGCTCAACCATGGTATATTTTTCATCATCTATTTTTTTATGTAGAATATAATCCTCTATTTTATGTACTATATAAGTATTATCTTTGTAATCATACTTTAATGAAAATAAGTCTTTATCAGAGTCAAATTCATCCTTCTTAAAATAAAATTCTGATTTTCTGTTATCTTGTCCTTCTCTTATTAATATTTTTTTGCCATCCTTAATTTCATATAGTGCATATCTACAATTATACAACTTAGGAAATGTTGTCTCCCAGCTTCCTTCAAAGTAAAACTGTTCTCCTGTTGATGTATCCATATGAACCTTATCACTAATACCATTAGGCATAATAACAAATAGTATAAATGGCATCATCCACAATATACCTATTATAACTATACTCCAGATTATCATTTCTCTTATTCTATTTCTTTTCTCCATAGAATATTCCTCCATGACACCTTGTTTTAAACAAGTGTACGCCTTCTACGCTTTTCCTTTAAATAAGTTTAACTTGTCCTTTAAAAATAATTATATCATAATAAAATAAACCTCCACAGGTAGAATATCAAAAATCTACCCATGGAGGTTTTATTATAATTTATTAATAATACTAGCGTTATAGGCTGCACCAAATCCGTTATCTATATTCACTACACTTACTCCACTTGCACAACTGTTTAACATTGATAGTAGAGATGATAGACCTCCAAAATTGGCTCCATATCCTACACTTGTAGGAACGGCTATAATTGGCTTATCTACTAGGCCTCCTACTACACTGGCAAGGGCTCCTTCCATTCCTGCTACCACAATAATTACCTTGGCTCCTCTTATTTTATCTAATCGGGCTAACAATCTATGGATACCAGCAACTCCCACATCAATAATTTTTTCTACCCTATTTCCAAGGATTTTTGCAGTTTCTGCCGCTTCCTCCACTACAGGTAAGTCTGAAGTTCCTGCTGAGACTATGGCTATATAGTCATCCGTTAACTGTTCTTCTCTTTTCCTTATGCTTATAGTTCTTCCAAGTTTATTATATTCTGCATCTTTGCATATTTCCTTCACTACATTATACATTTCCTCACTGGCCCTAGTGGCTAGTATGTTGTTATCCTTTGTGTTCATAAATTTAATAATGTCTCTAACCTGTTCTACAGTCTTTCCTTCACAATATATTACTTCAGGATATCCTACTCTTATTTGTCTATGGTTATCAATCTTAGCAAACTCTAAATCCTTAAAAGGTAGATCCTCTATTTTTTTCATGGCTTCTTCTATTTGTATTTTTTCATTTTTCACATCTTCTAGTAGTTTTCTTACATCCTTAGAATCCATCATGTCCTCCTATTTTTTCATAGTTTCATTAAAGCTTCCTACTCTGTATCCTTCCATATCCATGGCTATATATTTAAATCCAATTTCCTTTAATTTAGCTGAAATATCATCTAGAAGTTCTTCATCAAATAGTCTTTTCCTATCTTCCCTATTAACTTCTATCCTTGCCAAATCATTATGACATCTCACTCTAACAGCCCTAAAACCTATGCTCATCATATATTTTTCAGCCTCTTCTATCTTTCTAAAATTATGTTCCTTCAATTCATGACCATAGGGAATTCTAGTTAAAAGGCAAGCATAAGCTGGTTTATGCCAGGTATTAAGATCAAGTTCCCTAGATAAAGACCTTATTTCTTCCTTAGTCAATTCACATTCAAGTAAGGGACTTTTAATCTCTAATTCACTTAAGGCTATCATACCAGGTCTATAGTCAGATGTATCATCAAAGTTAGTTCCATCTATAACATAGCTATATCCTTCAATTTTGGCCTTTTTCTTTATCATACTGAATATGGCTCTTTTGCATAAATAGCATCTATTCTCTGGATTATTTTTGATTTCATCAATTATGGGAACCTCTATTATTTCATATTCTACATCTAATTCCTTTACTAACTCCTTAGCTTCTTTTACTTCCCATCTAGGAATATATGGTGAAAGGATTGTTACTGCCTTTAGATCATTTCCAAGGGCTTCCTTTGCAGCTCTTAGTAGAAAGGTACTGTCTACCCCCCCTGAAAAAGCTAGTACTACCTTGTCTAATTTCTTTAAGTATTTTATTAGTCTTTCATATTTTTCATTATTTATCATCTATATCTTCTCCACTATTTTATCTACTTCTTTGTAAACTTCTGAAATTGGTATATTATTTTCTTTGGCGATTTTCTTGCAGTCTTCATATTCTGCCTTATATTTAATTAATTCACCTTCATAATAGGCATTTTTAATAGTAACCTCTCCATACTTTGTCCTTATCTTTTTAAAATCTCTACCTAACATAATTTTATCCACTTCATATTTTCTAAGACCTATGGAAGTAGTCTCCTTAAATATTACTTCTAACACAGCCTTTTGTTTTTTCTCACTTACTAATATGCTTAATTTTGTAGCATTTCTTCCCTTCTTCATAAGGATAGGTGTTTTAAATACATCTAAAGCCCCTGCTTCAAAAAGCACTTCCTCCACGTGGCCATAGAGTTCTGGATTCATATCGTCTATATTAGTTTCAAGAATGTACTGCTTCTTTACTTCTTCTTTTTTTATTTCCTTTCCTAAATATACCCTAAGTACGTTAGGTATTTCTAATTCCCTATTACCTATACCATATCCAATTTTTTCTATAGAAAACTCTATTTTATCTGTAAATTCCTCCACATTAGCTGCTAATATGGCTGCTCCTGTAGGTGTAGTTGTTTCAAATTCCACAATTCCAGTTTTAACGGGTATATCCTTTAATATTTCAACAGTGGCTGGAGCTGGTACTGGTATAATTCCATGGGCACATTTTACAAAGCCCCCTCCTAGTTGGACTTTAGATGCCATAATTTTGTCTACCTTTAAATAATCTAAGCATATGGCTGCCCCTACCATATCTATGATAGAATCAATGGCTCCAACTTCATGAAAATGTACTTCATATAGGCTTTTTCCATGGACCTTAGCCTCTGCTTTAGCCACTTTAATAAACATATCTAAACTTAATTTTTTTACATTTTCACTTAAATCACTTGAATTTATTATATTTTCAATTTCTTTTAATCCCCTATGGTGGTGTTCATGACTATGCTCATGATTGTGACTATGATTATTACCGTGTGAATGATCATGTCCATGGTGGTCATGATGATGGTCATGTTTATGGTCATGGATTATTACATCCACCTTAGTTCCTGTAATTCCCTTTTTAATTGATTCTTTAATTTCTATTTCATATTCAGATTCTAACTTAAGCTTTGATATCTCTTTTAAAAGATATTCCCTATCTACCCCTAGGTCTATCAACGCTCCTAGATTCATATCTCCACTTATTCCACAAAAACAATCATAATATAATACATTCATGGTTATCTCTCCCTACTTAATATTGTTATCTATTAAAAATTCCTCATCCTTTACAACCTTATTATATTCATCATCCCTAATGATAGTATGATTTTCTGAAAATACTAAAGCCCTTTTAAAAAGACCTTCCACATATTCAAAATCATGGGTTGCACAGATAATAGTTTTACCAGCCTTATTTAGTTTAATAAAAAGTTCCCTTAAAAATCTCTTTCCCTTTGGGTCTATACCATTCATAGGCTCATCTAGGGTAATAACCTCTGGATTCATGGAGAGAACACTAGCTATGGCAACACGCTTTTTTTCTCCTCCACTTAAGTTATAGGGATGTTCATCCCTTGACTTTTCTATACTTAGCATGGATAGACAATCATTTACCCTTTCATTTATTTCATCTTTAGGAAGTCCCATTTGCATTGGTCCAAAGGCTATTTCCTCAAAGACACTAGAACAAAAGAGTTGAGTATCTGCATTTTGAAATACAAATCCTATTCTTTTGTGAAATAGTTTAGAAAAACCATTCTCCTGTAATCTTTTTTCAGTAATATTAGTTCCATCAAACATATAAGTTCCCTCATGTGGAATCACAATACCATTTAGTAACTTCAAAAATGTGGATTTTCCACTTCCATTTGGACCTATAATTGCCACTGACTCTCCCTCTTTTATATTAACTTTAATATTATTAAGGGCTATCTTCTCCCTATATTTAAATGTTACATTATCTATTTTAATCATTTGGGCTACTCCTTAATAATTTAGTATTACAAATAAAACAATTACAATTATATTAATAATTCCATATATATAATCTATCCTTCTTAATTTGAATTCAATAGACACTTTATACTCTCCAACAAATCCTCTACACTCCATGGCACATGATAACTCTTCACTCATCCTATAGGATTTTAAAAATAAATTCCCCATAATTCTCCATATTGCTTCCTGTTTATCCTCATTCTTTCCAATGGATCTAAGCTTTAACCCATATAATAGGCCTGTGGCATATTCCCCTAGTAAAATACTATATTTTAAGCTTATGTCCATAATCCATATGAATATGTCAGGAACAAATAATAACTTTAAGGTTCTACTAATATGTGTCCACTTAGTACTATAGGATAATATATTTGCAAATAATACACTTAATAGGATTCTTTGTAAAAGTAATAGGCTATTATGTATATTCCCCTTTATCATGGATGGAATCAACATTATTAGGGTCATAATTGGAAATATAAAGCTCATTGACAGTATTTTTTTTCTATCTTCCCAGTCCATAAATAAAATACTCATAAATACATATATGTCAAGTATAAACAAATAGATAAAATTCCTTGATAGGGATATGAACAATATATTCAATACGGTAAATATCACTTTCAATACAGGATCTATCCTGTATAAAACTTTATCTTTATTTTTAACACTTCTAATCCTTGAAATAATCTTTAAGAAAGAGATTATACTTTTATCTATATATGTATCCCTTTCTTTCTTAGGCACATAATCATCCTTTTCTAGTAACCATTTTCCATTCATTAGTTCACCTTTTCTGGATTGTTTTTAAATTGAACTTTACTTAGTATTTTAATCAATATAAAGATTACTCCTACACCTAATAGGCCAGAGAATATATATGCTACAATTTCTGAAATACCTGACATGTAATAATCTGGTATTGGCGCACTGAAATTCAAGCCATCTACCATTCCATTTGGTATAAAACCTATGAACTCTCTTAATTCTTCAGGAGCCCATTCTCCCCAGGCAGTTCCTGTGGCTAGTAAACCAAGGGGACTAAGTATAACTAATGATACTATTAATCCATAAAGGGGTTTTATTTTATTACTAGTACCTTCATATATTATCTCTGGAGAAAGTTTTTTAACATAAGCATAAACCCCTGCGGTTACAAGGCCTTCTAATATTCCAGCCACTAATAAATGGGGAATCATCATGGCAGGAATTGCCACATTCAGGCCATAGGGAGCATATAGGGGCATTCCTCCATTATTAGTAAATAAAATGGGCTGAATTCCAAACTCTAAAGCTGTCAAAAGAGCTGCCACATTTAAAGATATATATCCAGCTAAGAATGCACCCACATATTCACCCTTTTCACTAAGAAAATTATACTTAATGAATCTGAATATATAAGATGCTACAAAGGGCATTACAAATGCCATGTTAAAGCAATTTACTCCCAAAGCTAGAATACCCCCATCACCAAAGAAAAGAGCTTGAATTGCAAGGGCAATGGTTACTGATATAACAGCAGAATAGGGTCCTAGTAAAACTGCTGCCAAGGTAGCTCCAACTGCATGGCCTGTAGTACCTCCTGGAAGGGGTATATTAAACATCATAATTAAAAATACAAAGGCTGTACATATTCCAAGAAGGGGCATCTTTTGTCTAGTTATTTCCCTTTTTACTTTTGTACTTGCCCACTTCCATATGGGTAACATGGTTACTCCAAAGGCGGCACAAGTGGACGGACTTAGATAATTATCTGGTATGTGCATATGATTTTCCTCCTTTATTTCAATAGACATAAAGACTTAGGCCTATTTAATTTCAAATAAGTCCTTATGATAACTATTTTTATAGATTCTATTCTAGTACTTCTTTAACCTTTTTTAAAAATTAGGTGTCCATGCCAGAACACCACAAAAATTAGTAGATAAATATGACCATATGCAGTAATAACGCTATAAAAGAACCCATTAATGGGTTCTTTTAATATAATCTTTTCTTATTGGGATATATACCATATCTATAATAAACAAGACCGAATACATCCTTCCTAAAAGCTTCCTATTCAAATGGAAAATATCATAGTATACCTAAAAATACCTCTACTAAATAAGGATCAAATTGAACTTTGCTACAAAGTTTTAATTCCTCCATTGCTTCTTTTTTACTTAAAGCCTTTCTATAGGGTCTATCACTGGTCATTGCATCATAGGCATCTACAATTGAAAGAATTCTACATTCAATAGGTATTTCATCACCCTTTAATCCTAAGGGATATCCTTCTCCATTCCACCACTCATGGTGTTTCAATATCCAATCAGCTATATGGGCAATATCTGGACAAGATTGGGCAATCCTATAACCTATTTCCGTATGTCTCTTCATTTCTTCAAATTCTTCTTCCGTAAGTTCTTTTGTCTTAAAAAGTACCCTATCTGAAACACCAATTTTACCTATGTCATGAAATTTTGAAAAAAGTGAAATATCTTGGATTTTATTGTCTGTCATGCCTACTGCCTTAGCAAGTTTTGCTGATAGTATTTCAAGTCTATCACAATGGCCTTCCCTGATAAAATCTCTTGTTTCTAACATTTTCATAATAACATTAAAAAGATCGCTCTTTAAACTTTGCTTATGATGAAGTTTTTCCTTATACATAAAAGCATCAGCTTCCTTAAACATTTCCTTTAAATCATTCTTGTTTTCCTGTGAAATAGAATATCCAAATGAAATACTTACAGGCATTCCCCTGTTCTTATTAACTTCCTTTAACATGTCCTTTAATTTAGATTTAATATTAAGGACTTCCTTTTCTGATGTATCTTCCATTAAAATTCCAAACTCATCTCCACCAATCCTAGCTATTACATTATTACCATTTTTAAAACATGCTTTTATTATATCTGTAGCTATTTTTAAATATTCATCTCCAGTGGCATGTCCGAAGGTATCGTTTATAAACTTTAGACCATCTAAGTCACATATTATTACACATTGATTTAAATCCTTGTTCTCATTTCTTATTTCCATTTGTCTTTCAAAGTAGCTTCTATTATAAAGTCCTGTCATTCCATCTCTTATACTCATATTATATATTTTCATGTCAGAAAGTTTTTTCTCTGTTATTTCCCTAATAATGGTCAGTGCCACATCCTCATCATATTTTATAATCCTGGCTTCAAAGTATAATGGGTCATCTTCCTTTGGCAATAGATACTCTACAATTTGAGTATCTCCTGTTTTAATAGTATCTTGTAAAGGCCCCGCAAGCTTTTGTGCAAGTTCTTCACTAAACATTTGTGAAATGGATTTACCTAAAAATTCCTTTGGACTATATTTTAATTTGTTAAGATTGTTTACTTCATAATCCATAAAAATACCATTTTTATCTATAATAAAAAATAAATCAGGCAAGGCCTTAAAAATTGCATTAATCCTATTTTCACTTCTTTTAAGCTTGGCTACTGTATTTGTAAGCTCTAGGGTCTTTTCTTTAACAGCCTTCTTTAGTGTAATATTCCAAATAATTAAAATACATCCTATGACTAAAACTAGACTAGTAAAAATCTTTATATGAAGGATAAATTTGTGACCTTCATATTCAATTCCAAACCATTTATTGTGTATTTGCTCATACTCTAATTTGCTTATCTGAGAAAAACCATCATTAATAGCATTTAGAATGTGGGTATCCTCTTTTTTCACAGCTCTGTAAAACTTTCCTATATACTGGGGATTAGTATATCTAAAATCCTTTTCCATATGATAATTATACATATAATACATGGCTGCAGGCTTTCCCATTATAAAGGCATTAATTTCATTATTTCTTGCAGCTTTTATCATGGATTCATAAGTATCAAATTCTAAGTAATCCTTAATCCCTTCTTCCCTTAATAAATCTACATTACAGTCTGCCTTTTTTATACCAACATTTAAATCCTTCAAAGACTTAATATCTGTTATTCCTGATATATTCTTATTAAAAAATATTGGTACCTCAATTTTTGCATATGGGTCTGAAAAATAATAACTCCTTTTTCTTTCTTCATTTTTAAACATGGTATCTATAACATCATATTTTCCTTCTTCCATAAATTTCTGTGCATTTTTCCAATTCATTCCGTGTATTTTTACCTTAATTCCTGTTTTCTCACTCCACAGATGCCACTGGTCCACAATTATACCCTTTAAATGTCCCTTTTCGTCCCTAAAAATATATGGTGGGAAATCTTCATCTGCAATAACTCGTATTTCTTTCACATTGTAATTTGATTGTAATTCTTTTCCATGTACATTTGTAGCTACAAATATACATATGAATAAGATAAGTATAGATAAAATATATGAAAGTTTTGCTTTCATCAGTATGTCTTCACCCCACTCATTATTTAATCTTGAAAAATAAATAAAATTCATTTCTCCTCTATCTAATTATGTCATATTTATGTATATATCTGCAATATTTCTTGTGTTTTTATTTCATAAAATAATGTACTAAAAGTCTAAGAGAGAATAGTTCCTAGTACTACTCTTTCACATATATGTAATAATATTCTATATTTGTTATTTTTTGTCGATGTTATGTTTATTTTGTCGAAATTAAACCTCAAGACCTATTGTTCAGAATCTTCTCTAATTATATAATTCTAGTAAGAATCAAGTGCAACAAAAACTCGATAATGGCAAAACTGGTGAAATCCAGTGACGCAAAGCTATAGGGGCTAAGGTGTATCATACACTATGCCAGCCAGTTACCGAAGGTAGATAGGCACTTCTTAGTCAGTCATCATGATCCTGTCTTTCCTTACGGTAGAGGCAGGGTTAATTTTTTTATAGGAGGTGAATTTTCATTGAAGCTCATTAATCTAGATAATGGTAAAATTTTAGCAAAGAAGGTTCATATGGCGGATACTTTCTTTAAAAGATTAAAAGGACTCATGTTTTCAAAAGAATTACCTTCTGATTCTGGGCTTTATATTCGACCCTGCCAAGGTATTCACACCTTTTTCATGGGCTACAGCATTGATGTGTTACATCTTGATTCTTCTGGAAAAGTTGTAGGCATAGAAGAAAATGTCCAGCCTGGAAAAATTGGAAAAGTCCATCCTCATACGATTGAGATCATTGAACTTCCAGCTGGAAAAATCCAAAATACCCAAACTACATTTGGAAATACAATTGAGTTAAAGAACGATGAAACCTAAAAGAAGGAGTGATATACATGTTAAAAAAATTAAAAGCTTTAATCACTGAGGAAAAGGGACAAGGTATGACTGAATACGGACTTATATTAGGAGCCATTGCTGTGGCAGTTATTGCAATTATTGCTTTATTTGGTCCTAGAATTACGGCAATGTTTACAGATACTCTAGATTCAATTGATCCTCCTGCCGGTTCTTAGGAATATTCAAAAAATAAATTAGTCATTTCACTGGTTATTTGAATTATTTTCTTCGTTATGGAATTGCTTACATATGTTCAATATGCTCGCTCGCCATGCCTTGAAAATAATCCAAATTCCTCAGAGAACTGACTAGTTTATTTCTTTCATATGCCTTAATATTTTTACAAATCTATTATCATATAAAAAGGCCCCACATTAAATTGTCGGGCCATTTTTTCAATATAATGAAAGAAGGGTTATAGTATGTGGTTTGATTTTTTAATGATCATAATTTTAATCATCTGTGTTATCACAGATATAAGGGAGCGAAGAATATATAACAAAATAATCTTTCCAGGTCTTATAATTGGATTTTTATCCCATGGCCTATTGGCTGGGCCTAAAAGTTTATATTCTTCCTTTATTGGTTTTTTACTTGGCTTTTCAATCCTTTTAATTCCTTACCTTTTAGGAGGTATGGGGGCTGGAGATGTAAAACTACTTGCATTAGTCGGTGCTTTAAAGGGTCCTTCTTTTGTATTTCATACAAGCATTTATATGGCACTTATAGGGGGCCTTATAGCCATCATACTACTTATTTTTCAAAAAAGGCTCCATACTACCCTTAAATCTTTCTACTACCATATATGTAGTTTAAAATATGGTATAAAACCCCATTCATTAATAAGTACTAATGACCTTTCTAATACCTATCCATACGGAACAGCCATTGCAGCAGGTGCCCTTATAAACCTACTTTTAGAAAGGGGTTTTGTCCTATGGTAAAAAGTGAAAAGGGTCAGTCTCTTGTTGAATTTGCATTGGTTTTACCTCTTTTATTAATTTTAATATGTGCCACCTTTGACTTTGGTAGGGTAATGTATACCTATATGCATCTTAATCTAATAGCTCAAGAGTCAGTGCGAATGGGAGGTCTTGGAGAATCTGATCTAGGAATTACAACTTTTGCTCAAGATAATTTACGTATAGGAGATGTGGATCTTCTTCAGATACAGATATCCCCTAATGAATCCCAAAGGCAATCAGGAGATTATGTTACAGTGACCCTACAGTATCCTGTTGCATATGTTACTCCTTTCCTTGCCACCCTCTTTCCATCTCCCTACCAAGTAATTATAAATTCTACAATTCGTGTAGAATAATCTTATATACATCATATACAAAATTAGATATTTAATTTTTTAACACAATTGAAAACTATAATGTTCAAATTATATATAGTAAAGTAGGTGAAAACATGAGATCCAAATTAATACTACCACTTGCAGTTGTAATGGCACTTATTACAACTTATTTATTCTATAACTACATAGAAACGCTCAAAGGACAAAAGTTATCTAATAGTAAAATGGCAACTATTCTTGTGGCAAATCAGGATATTCCTAAAAATAAAAAGATTTCAAAATCAATGGTAACCTTAAAAGAAGTCCATGAGAAAAGTATTCATCCACAAACAATAAAAAAAATTTCAGAAATGGAAAATCAAATAGCCACAGTAAATATGGTAAAGGGAGAACCTATTTTAAAGCATCATATTCAAAACCAAGCTGAAGAAACCCGATTTGTGTCTAGAAAAATAAAAAAAGGATATAGAGCCGTATCAGTAGGCGTAAATATGGTTCAATCTGTTACAAATCTAATTGAACCAGAAGACATGGTAGATGTAGTCTTTAGTGAAGAAATAGAAGCAGGCAACAATGAAAAGATTGTCCGAACAGAACTAATACTTGAAGGAGCACGTGTGTTAGCCATTGGTAGAAAAATGATCCAATCAACAAATGACGAACCTTATATGGAGTATAGTTCCGTCACCTTAGAATTAACACAAAGTGATGCTGTAAAATTAGTAAATACACAAGAGAGAGGAAATATCCATCTTGTTCTTCATAGTAAACTTCAGTAAAGGGGGTTCATCATGAAAAATCAAAATAATACCACAAAAAAAGGAAAAATGATCCTAATTTGTAGCGCTAAGGGAGGAGTAGGAAAAACTGTAATAACAGCGAATCTTTCCGTTGCTTTATCTAAAAAAAAATTCAAAACAATCATTTTAGATAGCTGTTTCCAATTTGGAAATACTCACTTAGTCATGGATCTCATGCCTAAATTCACAATAAAAGATGCCGTAGAACAAATGAATGGATTAAATGAAAATCTTCTTACCTCTTACCTTACTAGTCATGAAAGTGGTGTGAAGATATTACCCTCCCCTCCTAGCCCAGAATATGCTGATTTAATTACCCTAGATTCTCTTAATGAAATCTGTACCCTTTTACTAAATAGTTGTGATTATTTACTTATAGATACAACTTCAGGACTTCCTGAAAATAATCTACATTTCATTGAAAAAGCAGATGAGATTCTCCTTATAACAGATTTAGAAATGACATCCTTGAAAAACACAAAATCAATCTTATCCATATTTGATGCTTTGAATTTAAGTGAAAAAGTAAAAATTGTAGTTAATCGTTCCACTATGAAGAGTCTTTTAAAAGCAAAGGATGTTCCTAAAATCTTAGAGAAAGAATCTTTACTCTATATTCCTAATAATTTTAAAATTGTATCAAGGTCCATTAATATAGGAATGCCCTTTGTAATGGACTATCGAAGAAAAGATATTACAAAATCTATTTTTCATATTGCTGATATTCTTTCAATAGATTCCTAAAGGAGAGATATATATGAGTCTTTTAGCAAAATTAAAAAATAAAAAACAAAATGCCACTTCTCCCCCTTCAGTTCAATGTGAGAAAAAAACAGAAAATAATGGGGAATATATTTCAAATGAGAACAATTCTCCTAAAGAAGAGAAAAAAGATTCTATTAAGTCTAAGGATAAAAATGAAGAATTAAAAAAACAACTCCATAAAAAAGTTCTTAGGGAAATGAAAAAGGATTCAATTGAAAGGATAATTGAAAGAATTGATGAAATGGCTGTTGAAATCATTAAAGAAGATGACTCCCTTTTAGGACTAGTAGATAGAAAAAAAATTGTAGCTGAGTTAGTTAATAATCTTATAGGTTATGGTCCAATTAATCCATTATTATTAGATCCAGAGGTTACAGAGATTATGGTCAATGGCCCTTCTATGGTATATGCTGAGAGAAAGGGAAAGTTAGAGCTAACGGATATAAAATTTCAAGACAATGACCATGTAATGCACATTATAGAAAAAATCGTTGCTCCCCTAGGTCGTAGAATTGATGAAAGCAGTCCTATGGTTGATGCAAGACTTCCTGATGGTTCCCGTGTAAATGCCATTATTCCACCCTTGGCATTAAATGGTCCTACCATAACTATCCGTAAATTTTCAAAGGACCCGTTTACCATAGAGCATCTAATTAGTTTTGGTACCCTTACAAGGGAAATGGCCATATTTTTAGAAGCCTGTGTAAAGGCAAAGCTTAATATATTTATCAGTGGAGGAACAGGATCTGGAAAAACAACAACCCTAAACGTACTCTCTTCATTCATTCCCAATGATGAGAGAATAATTACCATAGAAGATGCTGCAGAACTTCAGCTTTGGCAGGACCATGTAGTATCCTTAGAATCTAGACCTCCAAATATTGAGGGAAAAGGTTCTATTACTATCCGAGATTTAGTTCGAAATTCTCTTCGTATGAGACCTGAGAGGATTGTGGTAGGAGAAGTACGTGGTGGAGAAGCATTAGATATGCTTCAAGCAATGAATACGGGCCATGATGGTTCCTTAGCTACAGGCCACTCTAATAGCCCTAGGGATATGATCTCTAGACTAGAAACAATGGTTTTAATGGCAGGTATGGAACTTCCCGTAAAAGCCATAAGAGAACAAATTGGAAGTGCCATTGATTTAATAGTTCAACAGTCAAGACTAAAAGATGGGTCCAGAAAGATTACTAATATAACAGAAGTTCAAGGTCTTGAGGGAGATGTAATCGTACTTCAAGATATCTTTGTCTTCAAACAACGAGGGGTGGACCAAGATGGAAAAATCATGGGTAAATTGGTTCCAACAGGAATTCGTCCTAAATTCTATGAAACCCTTACTACTAGCGGTATTACCATACCAACAAGCGTCTTCTTAGAAGAGGAGGATTGGAATCTATGAAATGGATAATTCTTTCTTCGTTTTTAATTACCACAATAATTATTTTTACACTAATATTCAATAGATTATTTTTTTCTCAAAGACGATTTGAAACAAGAGTTAAAGATTACTTATTAAGTGATAAGGAAGAAATATTAGAAAAGAAAAATTTTAATCTAATGGTTCAAATCCAATTGATAAATGAAAAATTTAAAAATCAACTTCCCTCCATAAAATCTAATGAGAAATTAGAAACCCTATTAAACAGAGCTGGCCTTTCCTTAGAGCCAGAAGAATTTATTTTCTTTAGATGGATGGGTGCCATATTCTTTGGAAGTTTATTATATATTTTTTCAGAAAATATTTTATTTTTTATAGTAGGAGGATTTTGGGGATACGTGTTTCCCAAATTAATATTAAAAAGAAGGTTTCATAAACGTCTTTCAAAATTTAATGAGGGCCTCCCTGATATGATTACTATTATTGTTGGCTCCTTAAGGGCTGGTTTTAGTTTTCCTCAATCATTAAAATCTGTTGTGGAAGAATCAGATTCTCCTATAAAAGAAGAGATTAGCCTTGTACTAAAGGAGATGCAATATGGTGGAAATATTGAAGAGGCATTGTATAATCTTCAAGAGAGAATGCCTAGTGGAGATCTTGAGCTTATGGTCCAGGCAATTTTAATTCAAAGGCAAGTGGGAGGAAACTTGGCTACAGTTCTAGATATTATTATACAAACTATTCGTGATCGAAATACCATTCAGCGGCAAGTTATAACTCTTACAGCTCAAGGTAGACTATCTGGACTTATTATAGGCCTTCTCCCTATTATTTTAAGCTTTGCCATTTATTTTATTAATCCAGACTATATATCTATTTTATTTAAAGAACGTATTGGTCTTATTATGGTTGGAATGGGAATATTTTCTGCCCTTATTGGTTTTATTTTAATACGAAAGATTACAATAATCGAGGTGTAGCTCATGATATATATTACTTTTTTCTCTACCATTACTTTATTAATCCTTCTATTTTTTTCTATTATTTCTGGAGAAAAAGGATTGAAAAAACAAAAAATATCTTTCTCAAAGGATAAGAAAAATAAATCTTCTTTTATAAAAAGAGTATTTCATCCAATTCTTAGAAAGCATAAAAAATACTTTAGAAAAAATTTATCACAAGAAAAGCACAATAAATTAGAAATAAAGCTCCTTCAAGCAGGAAGTCCTTTTCATATGACACCTGTTGATTTTCGATTAATTCAAACAATATTCCTAATATTGATTCCCCTATTCTTTGGAACATATGGAATCCTTGGAAGATTTTCTATTTCAAGGTTATTTTTAGTAATCTCTTTAAGTTTAGTATTTGCAATAACTCTTCCTAATTTATATCTAACAAAGAAAGCTAAAGAAAGAAGTAAATGTGCCCTAAAGGAACTTCCTGATATGGTAGACCTTCTTACGGTGAGTTTAGAAGCAGGTCTTGGATTTGATTTAGCTCTAAATAAATTGATTTCTAGAAATAACGGAGTCATAGCTAGTGAATTTCACCAATGCTTAGAAGAGATTCGCCTAGGGAAACCCAGAAGGGAAGCTTTGAAAAAAATAACAGAAAGACTCCCTTTAGATGAAATGAATATTTTAATCAGCAACATATTACAAGCTGAAAAACTGGGAATTAGTATGGTTCAAATTCTTCGTATACAATGCCAGGAAATTCGAGAAAAAAGAAAACAAAGGGCAGAGGAACAAGCCATGAAGGCTCCCATTAAAATGCTTTTCCCTCTAGTTTTCTTCATTTTTCCAAGTCTATTTATAGTTCTCTTAGGTCCAGCTGTCATTCAATTTATTAATACCTTTAACAAATAATTCTTATGATTTTATACGTTATTTACTAAAGGAATTGTCCAGAAATAAAAGGAAGTCTAGACCTTTATTTCTGGACAATTTATTTCACTAATTTTATTTTAAAATCTTCAGAAAGGGTTTCTTTATATCTCCCATCATAAACTAGATTTAGCTCAGACCCGGAAATAGATTCAAATTCCTTTCCAATTAAAGACCCCTTAATGATATTTTTACTTCCATTTAATTTAATATTTCCATTAGGTGCATAAAAGAGTCCATGAAACTCTCCATCACTGCCAGGAATTTCAATATCTTTTAAACTATAAAAGGCCACTAAATCATTTTCAGATTTGTACTTTAAATTAGAACCACTTAATATTATATCCCCTGTAGCAAAGACTGTACCTTCTCCACTTATATGACCTCCAGAAAATATTGCGTCCCCATCCACGTATATTATGCCATCTACTTTTGTATTGCTCTTTGAAAATGTCTTCTTTCCATTGTATATGATTGTTGCTTTTGCCTTATATTCATCTTTACTCAAATCTAAAATATCCATATAAACTGATTTTTCCTTACCCATTGGAAATTTATTATTTCCACCACTAACCTTAATTTTCTTAACATATTCATATATATCATTAAATTTATTATCACTACCAGAAATTTCTGATGACCCGTTAATATGAACCTTTCCATTAAATTTATTTTTAGACCCTGAAACATAAAATGTTTTATTTGGATCTTCAGAAAAAATCAAATAATCAAATATTGAACTATTTGTAGAACCCATTAAAACCGCCGATGCCTTAACTGATACAGGTACCTTTTCAATGCCAAATAATCTACGAAAAGGCGGTATCACTTCCTTAGTTAAATAAATTGTTACTTTTCTATCTTCTAGAAACTCAAGTTTGTCTAAACTTCCAAGTTCCCTGTGTTCTAATAGAATATAGTTTACAATTGTCTCAACCTCATTATTATTACTATTTAGTTCCTGTGCACCTGATAAAACAGCTGCATTGGCTGTTTTTTGGAGATGGGATTTTGTCACATACAAAAGTCCACTATCTAAAACTAATCCGGCCATACAAAGAAGCACCATCAAAAAAAGTGTAAATAAAACCATCGCTCCACCATCTTGACTTTTAAAAAAGTTCTTCATTGTGAGCATTCAGAAAGCCCCCTTTCATCCTCATTGGTAAATACGAAAGCAGGGACTTTTCCCATGTTTGGTAGCTGGCAAACATAGTTTTTCGTGGAAACCTTAGTCCCTATAGCTTTGGGGCACTAATTTTCATCAGCTTTGCCCTTATCAAACAATTTCTTATATATTCATTTTATTATATCAATTGATTATAGAATCTTCAATCGGCATAAATGCCCATATTCATAGGTAAGTAATGTAACCATTTTTTATTTACCTAAACAAAAAATCCCTTTGGCTTTCCTATATGATAGCCCTGTCCATAATCTATTCCTATTTCTTTTAGTACCTTCAATATTTTTTCATTTTCCACAAATTCTGCAATGGCAGTCATTTCAAATGCCTTCGCCATACTCACAATGGATTTTACAAGATATAGATTTTTTTCATTTTCATTTAAATCCCTTATAAAAGACCCATCTATTTTCAAATAATCTGCTGGAATACGCTTTAAATATTGCATAGAAGAAAATCCTGTTCCAAAATCATCTATGGAAAATTTAAAGCCCAATTTCTTAAATGCATGTATTGTATGTACCAATCGGTCCATATTTTTTATGTTTTGTGTCTCTGTAATTTCAAATATTAGATTTTGGTATTTTATTTCATATTCATCTGCTAAAAGAACTACTTTAGGCAAAAAGTTTGAATCATTTAAGTCCCTTCCTGAAACATTTATAGAAAGTTTAATTTTATCTTTAGAATCTACTTTGCATTTATATTTTAAGGCCTTTTCTATTACTATTAAGTCTAACTTTTCTATTACATTGTTTTCTTCTGCCACCTTTATATATGGAAAGGGTGATAGATAATCATCTCCATCCTTAATACGCATAAGGACTTCATACTTTTCAATTTTATTTTCCTTTATATTATATATGGGTTGAAAAAACGGAAGGATTCTATCCTCTTCCATGGCCTTTAATAATTCTTCTTTTTTCTTATCCTTATCCTTTTTCATATTAATCAGCTCATGGGAGTCAGGGAACATCCAAAAACTCTTTTCATTAGTTTTCATTAATTGTTTTAAAGTATCTTCTATTAATAATATGGATGTATCTAAATCCTTCATTTCTAGTGGATTTAATTTTATTAAACCTAAAAAAACATTAATGTTTATATTTATCTCATTTATTTCTATATTTAATCCCTTTAATTTCTCATTAAGTACTTCTGCCTTTTTAAGAGCCTCCTGCCAATCTTCTGTGTGAAATAAAAATATAAAATCATCTGCTTTAGAATGGATTAATAAGCCATGTTCATCTAAATGATCTCTTAATATATTTGTTAATTCCTTGATGATTATATTACCTACTTCACTACCATAATTTCCATTTATAGCTGAAAAATTATATATATCCATAAAGAGAATTATTTTTTTTCCTTCCTTGGATTGTTTTTTCAAAACTTCTAGAAGCTTATTTTTCTTATATATGCCTGTTAAATCGTCTATATCATATATTTTAGTAAATACAAAGTATATGAGTATTAATAGACCCATTAAAATAATTCCTGTAAAGCCTAATGCTTCTATTAAGTATATACGGTTATGACTTTTTACTTTTTTATAATCTATACCACTTATGATTGTCCAATCTGTTTCAGGAATTTTAAGAAAATATCCATATACTTTTCTTTCTCTAGTAGCATCATAGGATATTTCATCTAGATGGAATTTTAATATATTTTCCTTATTTTCATTCCAAACTTTCATATGATCTTTTACCCTATTTTTTTCTTCATTAGAAATTTGGTCCACATAGTTCTTTTGAGGATTAAGCATGGAAAATCCTAATAATCTCTTATTTGGATGAAGTACAATAGCCCCTTTTATATCGACTATATAATGAACTACATTTTCTCTACATGTTATAGTACTGAAGGTTTTATAAAAATCTTCTAATAATATATCTGCTGCAATTACTCCTTTTAAATCACCATCTTTTCTTACGGGATAGGATAAAGTTATAACAGGCTTTTCACTACACAAATCCTTATATACGGGTATTATGGTAGTTCTTTCTGAAAGGCTAGAGTCTATATACCAGGGCCTCTGCCTTAAATCCACAGTACTATTAGAACCTTTTCCACTTTCTATCATTTTACCATCCTCTTCCCTTACAAAGTACATGGAAGATATGAGAGGTACTTCATTTATAATATCCTTAAAAATCAATTTAACTTTATCAGGACTATTAGGATGGGACTCAACTACTAAATTTCCTGTGTTTTCAACAAGGGCCTTTAATGGGTCTATTATATTTTTCATGAATAAAGAATAATTCTGAGAACTTTCTATTAAAGTATTCTCCGTTTTTAATAGGATATCTTCCTTATAACTTTCATATCTAAAATATATGATAGAACCGGTCAATAAAAGAATTCCTATACCTAATAGAATAAAATATTTTAATTTATTGAGTTTCATTATACACCTCCTAAACCTCCTATAAATTTGTCAATTAAAAACATATCTACACCTACTTGAGGATTTTTTCTACTAGCTCTCCATAGGCTTTAGTTCTTATGTTAAAAGTACCATAATTATACAATATATTAGATTATTTTGCCATATATATTCCATAATCAATTCCAGATCTTATTTTTTTAATTATCTATTGAAAATTCTAAAATAAACATGTATTATATGATTATAAGCGAATATAGCAATATAGGAGGTAATATTATGAATTTTATTGAACCTTTCAAAATGTTAAGTGATGAAACTAGAATTAGAATTTTAAATCTTCTTATGAATCATGACCTATGTGTATGTGAGATTGAGACTATCCTACAAATCACCCAGTCTAATGCATCAAGGCATCTCAATAGGCTAAAAACTACAAAGGTCATCGATTCTTTCAAGGATTCTCAATGGACTTACTATAAAATTCATCATAACTTTATGACTGAACACAAAAAATTGTATGATTATCTTATTGATCAATTCAGCGATGATAATCAATGTATTACAGATTTAGATAAATTAAAAAGATATGAAAAAAGCAGTTTCACAAGGAGTCATATAAGAGAACAAAAGGAAGAGGTAATAAAAGCGCTAAACATTCCTTGTCCTTGTGGTAAATAGTTTTTTATTTTTCTTATTTCAACCAACCTAATAAAGGAGGTTTTTGTATGTTCCATTGGCTATATAATCTAGTAGAATTACTAGTTGAAAAGGTTTTTGGTTTATCTATGGAATCTAATGTGGGATCTAGTGTACACTTTTTCTTCTATGACACAATAAAAATCCTTATACTTCTAGGCATAATGATATTTCTCATTTCATATGTAAGAAGCTATTTTCCTCCAGAGAGGACAAAAAAGATTTTAGGAAATTTTAAGGGTATAGGTGGAAACTTCATGGCATCCCTATTAGGTATAGTAACTCCCTTTTGCTCTTGCTCTTCTGTACCCTTATTTATAGGTTTTGTAGAAGCAGGTATCCCACTAGGTGTTACTTTCTCATTCCTTATAACATCCCCAATTGTCAATGAAGCTGCCTTTACTATTCTTCTTGCAGCCTTTGGTCTAAAGATTTCTCTTATTTACGTGGTCACAGGAGTAGTGGTAGGAGTTATAGGTGGTATTATAATAAATAGTCTTCATATGGAGAGTTATGTGGAAGAGTATGTGTATCAATTAAAAATGAAAGAAAAACCGCCTGAAGAACTTACAAGAGAAGACAGAATTAATTTTTCAATACAAAATGTATCAGATATTTTCAAAAGAATATGGTTATTCCTCATCATAGGTATAGGTATAGGTGCACTGATACATGGATGGGCTCCAGAACATATACTCTCTAAATATGCAGGCCCAGATAATCCCTTTGCAGTTTTTGTAGCTGTAATTTCGGGTATACCACTTTACTCTAATGCTCTGGGTACTATTCCTATAGCTGAAGCCCTCATAAAAAAAGGTGTCGGAATAGGAACTGCCCTTTCCTTTATGATGGCTGTTACGGCCCTTTCCGCACCGGAGATGATTCTCCTAAGGAAGGTTATTAAACCAAGGTTAATAGCTACATTTGTTGCTATTACTGGTACATCCATAATTATTGTTGGGTATTTATTTAATATAATACTTTAAATTTTAGGAGGTTGTTAATATGATTATAAAAATACTAGGTGAAGGTTGTTCTAAATGTGATGAAATGTTTGAAAATGTTAAGAAAGCTACTGAGGAATGTGACATTAATGCCCAAATTATAAAGGTAGATGATTTTAGAGAAATAGTTGTCTATGGAGTTATGACAACTCCAGCTCTAGTAATTGATGAAGTAGTAAAATCTTCTGGAAGAGTTCTTTCAGTAAATGACATTAAAAAATATTTAGGCATATGAAATAAATAAACTAGTCAGCTCTCTTAGGGATTTGGATTATTTTCAAGGCATGATGAGAGAGTATATTGAACATATGTAAGCGATTCCATAACGAAGAAAATAATTCAAATAACTAGTGAAATGACTAATTTATTTTTTGAATATGCCTCATAAAATAAAAAATAATTTTTCACAAAGGAGGCCCACTTATGAGTAAAAAAATTAAGCTGTATATGTTATCTGGTTTTTTAGGTGCTGGTAAAACCACATTCCTAACAAGTGTATTGAATGATCTTCATAATAAAAAAGTTGGCGTAATAATGAATGAGTTTGGCAAAATCAGTATAGATGGTGAAATAATAAAAAAAGATGGAATGGAACTTGTGGAAATAAATAGGGGCTCAATATTTTGCTCTTGCCTTAAATTAAATTTTGTGCAGACAATGGCTCAAATGGCTGATAGGGACCTAGATTATCTATTTGTTGAAAGTTCTGGTTTAGCAGATCCATCAAATGTGGATGATATTCTCTTTGGAGTTAAGCACAACAAGGGCGATGTTTATGATTATAGCGGCATAATTAGTATTGTGGACGCCCTTCACTTCTTTGATCAAATTAAAGACCTGGAAACCGTTGAAAGACAAATCAAGCACTGCCATATGGCCCTTATAAACAAGATAGATCTTATTCCTAGGGAAATGGTTGACAAAATAAGAGAAAAAATAAAAGAAATTAACCCAAAGGCAGAAATCCAAGAGGCATCCTTTGGAAATTTCAACTATGATTTCTTAAATAAAGATTTACTAAAAAATCAATGGGCTGAGAGTGAAGATACTACTAATACAACAGAAAATAAGCCTAAGACCCTTATGCTTACTTATGATGGTATTGTTAGTAAAGATGATTTATCTAAATTTTTAGAAGAGGTTTCTGTTAATACCTTTAGGATGAAAGGTTTTGTAGAGCTTACAGACGGCTGGCATCAGGTAGATGTGGTTAATAGAAAAATAGATTTCAAACCATGTGATGAAAAACCAGAAGGATCTCAACTAGTTTTAATATCTAAAATAGGACCTGCTGTTATAAAGCCTGTAATGGAATCATGGAAAGAAATTATGCCTATTGACATGAAACTAAGTAATTAATAAATTCAAAAGAATTTTAGACTAGGAACATAATGAAGTTTATAATAGATAGAACCTCAAACCCATAAAGTTTGAGGTTCTATCTTTTACTTTAATTCATAATATCTATACCCTTTTTCTTTACCACATATCTAGGTATTAAGGATATGCCCACAAATAAAATGGCTCCTACGGCTAAATACATAAAAATTTTACTAAGACTACCACCAGATCCAATGGCTCCTCCCATAAATGTGAAGGCCATTATGCCAGGTATGGTACAAATCCAAGAAACTAATATGTATGATGAAAATTTCATATTTGTTAAACCATAGGCATAACTTTGAATCATATATGGAAATACAGGTATGAGTCTTGTGATAATTAATATTCTTAATCCCTGCTCTTTTACTCCTTCATCAATCTTCCTAAATTTTTCATTTTTATTTCCTATCTTTGAAATTATGCCTCTTGCACCGTATCGTGCAACTAAAAAGGCCGTTCCATCAGCAATAAGGGCTCCTACTGCCGTCCATAGGGTACCCATTAAAGGGCCAAAGATTACTCCTGCTAAAATCACAAAGGGTGGTGCAGGAAAGAAGAATAAACATGCCCCAATAAATATTAAAATATATACTATAGGCCCAAGGGAATTAAAACTCTTAATCCACCCCTTTAAGTTTTCTATATTATGAATGCTAATATAATCATAAATGCCAAAAGCCTTCATTGTAATAATGCAAATTAGTATGAGTAAACTCATAATAATTAGTTTGATCCATTCAGAGGATACTTTAACTTTCTTCATATATTTATCTCCCTAAATAATAATTGTATACTATTACAATTTTATCACAAAAAAGATTATCCTCCATGTCTAATAGATTTTATCTATGATTTATAAGTTTCTATAAGATTTTAAAATAAAAAGGACTTTCTTCTAGATTTAATCTTTCCTAGAAAAAAGTCCTCATAATTAGCTACTTCATAATTTGATTGTATATTTGTTCCATGACAGTATCAATAGTATTGTCATCTATGACCCTAGAATATTGTATAGCTCCCTTATATGAAGTTAGTATCATAAGTGCCATGCTCCTAGGATTCCCCTTGAATTGGAAAGTACCTTCTTCTAGTCCTTGTTCAAGGATTTCACTTAAATAATCAATCTCTCCTTCACTTAAGTCAGCCACCATGGCCTTCATAGAGTCTGGAATCACATTATATTCCGCTTGTAAAGATGATATGGGACAAATATCTCCTGCCTTAGCACAGCTAAGAAGATTCTCAAATATATACTTAATCTTCTCCTGGGCAGTGCCTATCTTATCAATCTTACTCTTTATAGCCTTAGCTTCTACCTTTAACTTTTCACAAACAGCTACTCCCAAATCTTCTTTTCTAGGAAAGTGATGATGCAAAGTTGCCTTTGTAATTCCTACAGCTTGGGATAAATCTTTATAGCTAAAACTATCAAATCCATATTTTTCAATAAAATCAATAGCAATATTCACAATCTGTTCTTTTCTATTTTCCATATTAACAAGTCCCTTTATATTATTTTTTATTGAATATACAACTAGTTCCACGTGGATTAAAACACTTATTACATGATACACATTTTGACTTTTCTCTATCCCCTTCTAACCATCTTGTTACTAGCTTTGGCTCTACTATGAAAGGTCTACACATGGAAACTGCTTCTATATTTGTATCTTCAATTACTTCCTTTACTACATCTAAGGTTCTAAATCCACCTACCACAATAATTGGTGTACTTATTTCCTTAGCTATATTATTTGCATATTCCCTATGATATGCCTCATCCTCTTTTGTTCTTATGGCAATTCTTATAGGAGTATGTTTCCCTATCTTAATTCCTCCACTTACTTCAATGGCATTAAAGCCTACTTGTGAAAAGATCTTCATTGCTTTTTTACTGTCTTCAAAAGTAAGTCCACCTTCTTCAAGGAAATCACAGGCATTTATTTTTATAAATATAGGGAAGTCTTCTCCACACTTCTTCCTAATATTTTCATATGCCTCTAGTATTATTCTTGCTCTGTTTTCAATACTTCCGCCATACTCATCAGCTCTTCTATTATAATATGGAGTTAAAAATCTACTAAAGAAATATCCATGGGCTCCATGGATTTGAACGCCATCAAAACCAGCCTTCTTTGCTCTCAAGGCTCCATCTCCAAAGTCCTCAACCAATTTTCTTATTTCTTCTTTAGTTATTTCCCTTGATTTAACCCTTGATCCCTCATCATCAATTCCTGATGGACTATATGGTTCATATGTGGGTCTACCGCTTATCTGTGATCCATGATGGACTAATTGTACAACTATTTTATTTCCTTTACTATGTACCAAGTCCGTTAATTTTTTTAATCCTTCTATATATGAATCATCGTGTATTTTCATTAGAGTATGAGTAGCAGTTCCTTCTACTACTTCTGTTAATCCTGTAATTAATAAGCCTATATTACCATCACATAGTTCACTATACATATTCAAAAGTCTATCTGTCACATAACCATTTGAATCTCCCATAAGTTCTGCCGTAGCTGATCTTACTATTCTATTATTAATTTCTATACCGCCTAGGTTTATTTTTTCAAATACTTTCTTACTCATATTTCTCACTCTCCTTAATTTCATAAGAAGAGTATATCATACTAGTAGGTAGGTGGTAAATCTTTTTTTCAGAATAAATAAAGTCAACTCTAATTCATTGACTTTAAGCATATTCTATATTAGATAGATTAGAAAAGATAAATTGTAATGTTTTTTACTTATTATATACATATCTAAAGAGTACTTTATAAAGTACTCTTTAGATATTTCACACAGCATATTTATATGTTAATTAGAGAGTATACATAGTAAAAACCAAATCCTAAGCTAAATATTCCAATGGATAGATTCATAAATTTATTTATATTCACATTATTATTTATTGCAAATGGAATTCCTATAATAAGTGTACATAAAAGCATACTAACAATGGTACCTAAACCAAAAGCCCCAATAAATAATCCACCTTCTAAGTAACTATTGGCTGTAGATACAGTTAGAAAAATCATTGCTGCACTTCCTGCTAATCCATGAATAAATCCTATTGATAATGACTTTATATAGTCAATGATACCACAACCGTATATGCCATCATTATTATGACTATGTGAGTGAAGTTTTTTCTTATAAGATAGTATGGTTTTCATACCAAGGAAAATTATCATAATGCCAACACCAATTTCTAATAAAGTAGCCAAATTATTAGGTATTTCTTCCTTTAACATTATAGTAATCATTCCTACTATTAATAATGTGGCCGTATGACCTATGCCCCATATGATACCAACCATTGCTGCTCTTTTAATATTCTTTGTTGCACCTACAATATTTGATACAGAGATAATGTGGTCTGGTTCTATAGCATGCTTAAGGCCTAATAGAAATGCGAATATAAATATTGGAGTCCCATTCATACTAATCAATCCTCCTCATATGGTGAAATTAATTATTTTTTCTATTTACATTGAATCCAAGTTTATTTACTAATTGATTATATGTTAAACCAAATAGTTTTTTTATTAGATAAGATGATGGACCATTAAGGCTATTGTATTGTTTTTGTGTGGGTAACCTCATATTTTTTTCTACATATAGCTTTATCTGTTCCTTAATTTTTTCAAAAACTTCCTCTTCCTTTAGACCTAAATATCCCTCAATAAAATCAATCTCACTATAACCTAAATACTTGATTAACTCTTTATAGGTAAATTTGAAACGCTTTTTTATATATCCATAAGAAGGAACATCCAAAGATTGAAATTCTTCTCCATTAGGAAGTCTATTCTTTTCCCTTGCAAATCTTTCAATTTCCCCTTTAAATCTAATGAAACATTCTTCATCCGTAAAATACTTATATTTTTCTCCCGGGTTAATGGGTTCAAAACCAAGTTTTAATAATAAGGCATTGTAGGTGAGATTGTGTCTCTTTTTAAAATAGATTTCCGATGGGGCGTTTAGTTTACCATATTGAAATTGAGTGGGAACAACCCCATGTTCACCAACAAACTTTTTAATTTCATTCCTTGTGAGTTCAAATATTTCATCATAGCTATAATTTTTATAGATAAGAGGTTTATGCTTTAATTTTAATGAATATCCTAAACTTTCTAATAAATCATAATATGTTTTTTGAAATCTCTTTTCATAAAACTGAACTGAACCAACTTTAAATCTACCAAAGGCTTTCTTATTAGGAAGTTTATTATTGTTCTTTAAATATTCATCAATTTTAAGTTTAACCTGCCTTAATAAAACCTCTTTTGGAATATGCTTGTATATCTTAAATCCATTTATATGGTCACAATCAGTATTCTTTAGTAACCTTGGATAGGTTATGTTAAATCTAGCCTTCAGGTATTTTAACGAAGGAAGGGGTAAGGTTTTATAAATTTGTTCATTTGGTACGTATTCATATCTATCTATAAAGTCTTTAATTTTATTTTTAATCAGACCATATATTTCTTCTTCTGATAGACTACCATAGTTTTTTACATCACTTATTTTATATGGATCATATCCTAATTCTATTAAAAAGTCATTATATTTTATTTTATAATTTTCATTTATCCATTTATATTCATCCATATATTTATCTTTGAATTCTCTTTCAGTTGGAAGCATATTAAAACTATGAATATACTCCCTTACTAGTCTTTCAATTTTCTTTCTCAAAGAAACCTCTCCTCTTGGTGATTGAATTTTTATCTGTAAACACATATTTATATTATACGATAAATATATATTTTTAAAAATCCATATCTCTATTTTATAGGAGAAGGCCTGTTCATAGAACTATGACATGGAGGTACACGTTCATTATTACAAGGCCTGATGTACTTGGTCCCCCTGTCATATTTCTCTTTTAGTCATAATACATATTTTTCAGTATACCTAAATATTTTCACCTTACTTCAAAACCATGTCTAATAATTTTTCCTTAATAAACTTTACCTCTGTAATGGTTTTTTCACACAGGTCATAGGGAGAGGAATTCCTTCTATCAGAATCAATAATTTCCTCGTTATAGTAAATAAAACCCAATATGTCTTCTTTGTTTATATTATTCTGTATATATTCCATATCTTTTTCATTTCTTACTTTATTTCCAATTGCAAATATATTTTCAACCCCTATATGTGACGCCATTTTTTTTACTTTTTCATAGGTCTGAATACTTCTAATGCCAGGTTCAACCACTACAATAAATGCATCCACACCCTTTGCAACGCCTCTGCCCATATGTTCAATTCCAGCTTCCATATCCATGATCATTATCTCTTTGTTTTCTAAAATTAAGTGGGAAATTAACTTTTTTAACAATACATTTTCAGGACAATAACATCCCTTTCCACCCTTGTCAACCGTTCCTAAATTTAATAAATTAATGTTATTAAATTTATGGGAATACTCGTCTCCAATGTCATCTACCTTTGGATTTAACTTAAACATTTTCCCAAATCCTCCTAGGGAACAGGCTGTCCTTTCTTCTATTAGTTCCTTCATCTTAGTAATAGGAATTATATTATCTATAATTTCTTGAGGAAAACCTAATGCAAGGGCAAGATTATCATCTGGATCTGCATCCACTGCAAAAACCTTGTTCCCTTCATCTGAAAACATTCTACATAGCATAGCTGTAAATGTTGTTTTTCCAACTCCGCCTTTACCAGTAATAGCTATCTTCATAGTTTTAATACCCCCTTTATATTCCTAATTTTTGTCTTTTCATATCTATTCTTTCAATAATCTGCTCCGCCGTCTTTATAGGATCAGTCTCCACAAAAAACTTTGCACCTACTATGTTTTCAATATCATTTACTAAAATATTTACCACTTTTTCAGAGCCAGTTATCTGTGGTAATACTCCCAACCAAGTGTCTATTCCTGTAGATACAACATATACACCGATTGCTACTGCCTTTTCAGACATCCACTCAGGAGCAACTCCAACTACTGGTAAATCTGAAATATCTACATTTAATAACTTTGCAACCTCCCCTGTGAGCTGTAAGATCCTACTAATATCTACACAGGAACCCATGTGGAGTACAGGTGGAATATTTAAACCTTCACAGACAGATCTTAATCCATCTCCAGCTAATTTAGCAGATTCTATATTAACTAAACCTGCCTTTGCTAGTGCCGTTGCAGAGCATCCCGTTGCAACTACTAGGATGTTATTTTCAATTAACTTTTCAGCAATTTTTATGTGATTGTAATCTTGTTTAATTCTTGGATTATTGCATCCCACAAGTGCAGCTACACCTCTAATTTTTTTTTCTGCAATTGTATTTACTAAAGGCATAAGGGTTCCCTTTTCATTTTCATTAGCAACCTTATCCATATGTTTAATTATCTCTTCTACACTATATCCCACCATAAATTCAGTCTTAGTGTCAGGAATGCAAATATCTTCCTTATTTCTATTTGGAAAATTTTCAATTGCCTTGAGTACAATCTTTTTAGCCGATTCATATGCATGTTCTTCATTAAATTCAATATGAGTAGCCCCTGTAATTCTAGCTGTGGGTGAAGTAGTAATAAAGTCTGTGTGATACTTTTTAGTTAACTCCGCCAATGAGGGGAGGATACACTGCACATCTACAATGACCGCTTCAACAGTTCCAGTTATCACTGCTAATTCTTGCTGCAAGAAGTTACCACCATTTTTTGTTCCATGTCTCATTGATAATTCATTACCTGTACAACACATTCCAACTAAATTAATACCATCTGCTCCCACTTCCTTTGCCTTTGTCACTAATTGGGAATCAGAAACTGCTAATAAAATCATCTCAGAAAGACTAGGCTCATGGCCATGTAATATGATATTTACTTGGTTTTCCTCTAATACAGCTAAATTTGATTCCGTTTTCGTTGCCTTTGGTACATTAAATAATATATCACTTATTGCCGTTCCCATATATGACCCAGCCCATCCATCTGCTAAGGATGTTCTTAAGGCCATACGTAACATCTCTTCTGCATCTGCCATACATCCAATATGGGTAGAGTGCATTATGGATACAACTTCCCTATCTATTGCCCTTGGCATAATATTTTCTCTTCTCCAGAGTTCTTTTCTTATTTCAGGTATGGATGCTGGTAATTTCATTTCACCAAAGGCCTTACCAAAATTTTCTAATGCAACCTCTGCCACCATATGACCTATCTCATAAATGTCCTTTCCTTCCGTGTCAATATGCCATTCCTTGGCAAGGCTTATTAGCTTATCAGGATTCTTAATAGTATAGTCGCCCTCTCTAGATGCCTGATGAAGTAAATGTATTATTCCCCTAGCATGGTCTGAATGGGCAGCAGTTCCAGCAGCCACCATTCTAGCCAGATTTCTTGATACGATCACATCTGCAGTTGCTCCACATATACCTCTACTAGAACCTTTTCCTGGTACAGGACTAATGCGACATGGACCCATGGCACAAATTCGGCAACATAGACCCTTTGATCCAAGCCCACATGGAGCTTTCATAGCCTCCACCCTATCCCAAACAGTTTCTACTCCATCCCTTTTCCCCTTTTCTAGTAGCGAAACCATATCACTGTTTACAAAAGATTCGAAGTTTTTCATTATATAACCTCCCTATAACTAAAATAATTTGACGTAAATTGTCGAAATATTATTTATATTATAACAAAATATTTTTCGCAAAACAATATTAGTTATTTTTTTATCTTTTTATTTCATTCTTATATCATATATATTTTTTTAAGTTATCACAGCCAAAATATTTTTAAATAACTATAATCCATCAATTTTTCATAATAAAACAAAACCCCTTCGGCACCATTGCCGAAGGGTAATTTTTAATCACTATTTATCTATACTATTATTCAAAAAATACTTTTTCATATGTAATAGGAACTATATTTTTCTAAAAGCATTAATTCCGAAGTTTCAAAAGAAATGAAAGTAATTGAGTTTAGATCCATGGATACAGATTCAAAGATGCCCTTATCTTTTACTTTAAATGCATTTAATACCATTTTTTCTTCTGATATTTCTTTTAGTTTTCCCTTATAGTTTTCGTTTAGAGTTTCTATTTCTACAAAATGATTTTTTACTTCATAATTGTCAAAAATCGTCTCCCATTTTTTAAGATCAATATAAGGTACTGTATTTAATTTAAAATAATATTCCTTTTGGAGTAGGTCATTATAAAAATCAGGACAATAGGATAAAGATTTAATTTGATTTTTCAAGAAAATGCAATAACCGTCTAATCTTAACCCTTCTACTCTTAATGCTAAACAATACTCTCCTTCTTCCTTTAAAATAATCATTTCATTAAATGTACACTGTGATTCAAATTGAATTTTTACAAGTTTTTGAAGTTCTAAATTACATTCTAATCCTAAGTTTTCTAAAGGCTCTACAATAGTTTTATCTTCAGATAGGACTTCCTTTTTTTCCTCTGTCATATTTATTATTGTATTGTCTTTTATTTCTTCTTTTTCTAACTTTGGACTCTCCTTAGTTTGTGCTTCATTAGGTAAATTCTCTATTTCATTATTTAAATCCTTTTGAGGAGAAATAGGTTTACATATTTCTTCTTGTTTATTATGCTTCTGAGCATCTTCATCTTGAATAGTTCCTTGACCATATTTATCTATATATTTTTGAAATTCTTCTCTTAAAGCATCTTCTCCTAATGCTGTTTGTGAACATTCCAACTGGAGTCTTCCTGTTTTTTTCAATTTTTCTTCATCATAATCTATTATATAATCTATTTTTGAAAAAAATTCAGGATTTTCCTCCATAAAATTTTCAATATCATTAAACCAAATGATTAAGCCACCTGGAGTATCCCTTGTTCCCCTTCGCACTTCCATTAATTTAATCTCATTCCAAGATAGCTTAAAATTTGCCTTAGGAAACTCAAATCCTACTTTTGTTAAAATTAAATAAGAGGTATATTCTATTTTCTTAGAAAAATAAAACATAATAGGTATGCCTATAAGACAAGTTACCAGGAAAACAGCAGCATTTTGTGCAAATATATTAATAAAAAATATGCTACCTAACCCATACGCCAATACTTCAGATGTACCCTTATTAATTTCTAATTTATCCTGTGATTCTTCCAGGTAATATAGGGAACACTCTTTTAAAAACATTTCAATATTTGATTTTAGATCATTATTTGAATCTTTTATAAAGTTATAAGGATATTCTATTATTTTATCTTCTTCAGTTTCCTTTAAGATATTTCCTTGTTTTAATTTTTCATAAAACAATTTTTGTTCTTCTGTAATCATTATATCTTTTCTTAATTTTATGCAAAGATAATATCTAAAAAAATCAAATTTAATATGATATGTATGAATATCATTCCAAGGAATCTCCTTCTCATAAGAATATAGTTTAATTCCCTCCTTTTGCAAATTAAAAACAACTAAAGACTTTTTAATCCAATTAAATTTAATTGGATTTTTATGAAAAAATATATAATATACTCCACCTAAAATAAGGATTGTTGGAATAATCCCTAAACATATCCATCCAATAAATATAGTACTAAATATAATACCAAAAACTAATTCCCTATTGTAAACTATTTTTGTATCCTCCATAATTCATCTCCCCTTTTTCCTCTCATTTTGAAATGAAAATTCCACGTAAAACTTAAATTCGCCCATTTACAGTTTAATTATCATTCTAAATTGTTACCACTTCACATGTACAATTATAGCATATGTTAAATAACAAATTATACCATTTTATGATTGTCATAGTATAACATACTAATTATAACTATATATTTATAGATGTTATCTTTCAATCCAGAAGAAAAAGCATATATAGCAGAAATATTGCCATAAAAAATATTTTAGAAATTAATAAATCCTTGTAATCATGACCACCCGTCCAATTGGTGTTTTGCTTTAGCCCTAGAGGGGCATGTTGCTCAATGTGTCTTAAGACACATTGAAAGGTCGGCAAACCTAAATACTATCCTAACAAAAGAATTTTTTATTTTCTGCTCACCCCTGGAAGCTTTTTTGAACCACCCCCACAACAGGTGGTTTTCATTTATACAATAAAGCTTATCTTCATTTATATTAAACAAGTTGTATGCTCCAAAGGACTTTTTAAATATGAAAATCATAAAGATTAGTATTATAGCAAAAATCCAATTTATAAATTCCATATCTCCCCTTAGAATTGGTCTAATAACAAGTCTATACATAGTAGGAAGATAACATAGAGTTATTAAAATAACCATATAACTCCCCTCAAAAATATGTTTTTTCCCTTAAGAAAATAACTCCTAATACAATTTCCATGAAAAAGAGATAGCAATTTATTATCCCTATCTCTTTTGTCTAACTTCTAATTAATTTTTATTCACTTCTTAGTCTTTTTCTTAATATGTGTGTTTCCAAATCAGCAAGCCTTACGGGAATTGGTAGCTTACTATCTTTATTTACCAAACTCATTAATATTTTATAGCTAGTTTCTAAATCTATATAATTACCACAAGATAAAAATATGGGCTTAACATTTTTTAATGTTCTTACAGCACGACCATAAATAACTTCATCTATTACTATATGAGTAAATGCTCCTTCTTCATTTTCAGGCATTTCAAATTCTACTTTTTTTATTTTTAAATAGCTCTTTCCTATTCCTATAGTTGGTTTATTAAGAAAAAAGGACGCATGAGTGGCTACTCCCATATGATTATAATGGAGATATCCATTACCATCAAAGAGAAATACATCTGGCTCAATAGTTAATTTCTTAGCTGCTTCAATGATTAGAGGAAGTTCTCTAAAAGCTAAAAATCCTGCCACATAGGGAACTTCTATCTTTCCAAAGCTATAAACCTTTTCTATTACTTCCTTTGTATTAGCATCTATTACAATTATACTGCATACTCCGAAGGGTTCTCCTTTTTCTTCCCAATAGGCTAAATCTACACCTGCATAGGTTTTTATATTATTAAAATTAATTTTATTTGTTAACTCTATCCTTTCCTTTAATTTTTCTTGTATTTTTATAAATTCCTCTTCATTGTTATGCTTAAAATCATGTACATTTGTTATCTCCATAACGTCTCCTTATTTTAGACTATTAATTCACCCTTATAATATATTTTCTAGCTGTTCACAACCTAATTTGATTTTTCTTTTAAATTTGATTTTTTTAGTCCAAGACCTTCCCAAAATTCCTTTGGATACGATAAACTTTCTGGCTTACCTACCCATCCATTCTTAATATTTAGTTCATATCCCTCTTCAAGTTTTTTATATTCAACACTATTGAAAGCAATTTTATCCCATTCACCTACATATTCTACATCATCCAACTTATCTGGATAATTACCATTTCTAACTTTATGTAGTTCTATAAGAGCAATGACAGTTTTAAAATGTTGATCCCCAAATTCTTCATTTGCTTTTTCTTTAAATTCCTTTGGAAAACAGCCTACCATCAGTATCATACATATTAATCCTATGACCATTACATAGCTTTTCTTCATCCATATACGCCTCCTGTCATAATCCTGTTTCATATTTTTAAAATTACATTATAATTACTATACTATTATACTTTTAAGAATCACCATTCCATATTATACTACTTTACATATATCATTTATTTAGCCTTTAATATGATATCTTCACTATTAATTTTAGTTAAGTTTTTAAGATTCTTTATATCACTTATGTTTTCTACTGTACTCTCATCTATACTCAATGATTCTAAGTTATTAAGAGATAATAAGGGACTTACATCAGTAATTTTGTTTCCTCCTAAATCTAATCTCTTCAAATTAACTAGATTTCCAATGACTCCTATGTTTTTTATTTCATTTATACTTAAACCTAAATATTCTAGTTTTCTAAGAAATAAGAGTGGTTCTATATTTTTAATATTATTATTCATTAAACTTAAGCTGTTTAGATTAATTAGTTGAGATAGTGAATCTATATTAGTTATATTATTTTCATCTAAACTTAAATCACGTAAATTTGTAAGTGATGATAATGGACTTATATCTGTTACATTATTATGAATTAACTCTAGCATTCTTAACTCAGTAAGATTCCCAATAGGCTCAATATTTTCTATGTTATTATCCCATAAATGTAATTCCCTAAGTTCTTTTAATGAGCTTAAGCGCTCCACATTGGATATTCCATTTCTGCTCAATATTATTCTCCCATAAATTTAATTCTTCTAATCTTGTACAACATGATAGGGGCTCTATATTTACCAAATTATTGTAATATAAATTTAATTTCTCTAGATTAACAAGTTTTCTTAGAGGCTCTATATCTACTACCTCATTAGAAGATAAACTCAAATCCGTAAGATTAATAAGGCTTGATAAGAAATTAATATCTATTATTTGAAGATATTCTAAATCTAATTTTTTCAAATTAGTTAGAGCACTTATTACACTTATATCTTTTATTTTGTTATACCCTATATTTAATTCTTCCAATGTAGAAAAAGATGCTATAACTCCTATATCTTCAATATCATTCCAAGATAAATCTAATTTTCTTAAATTATTTAGTCCACTAATATATTCTATACTTATTATGTCATTAGAACCTAAGTTTAGATTTTCTAGTTTTTCTAATAATTTTATAGGTTCCATATTAACGATCTTATTATAGGAAAGATTTAAATACTCTAATTTTTTTAGTGATTTTAATTCACTTATATCTGTTACATTAACATCTATCAACTCTAATTCCTTTAAATTAACTAGGTTTTCTATTCCCTTTAAACTAGATATTTTGAAATAGCCCGTATATAGTCCTTCTATGTGAATTACGTCTTTTTTAAGAATTTCTCCTTCTGTTTTCTTTATTATGGCTCTAATTACACCTTCTAAATTTTTATCTTCAAAAATTATTATTTTATTTAATTCACTAGATGATATGTTCTCCATACTAGCTTTATCCTCAACAGATTTAAAACGTACGAAAACTTCCTTTCCTTTGCTACTTTCTATAGCATATATGTAATTTGTACATAGTAAAAACAGGATTAAACCTATACATACCCTTCTTCCCATATTGATAGACACCCTCTTTATCCAAGTCTTATACATTCATTCCCCTAATAACTTACATGATTAACTTCTTAAAATTAATCACTGCATTGGCAATGGCTACTACACCTAATAATCTAGCTATGTTTTGATTTTTTATAACTTTTTGCACCAACTCTGAATCTGGTTTAAATATCAAATTAAATCCAATTGTTGCAAAAATAACTACCTCCACTAAATAATATATTTTCTCTCCCATTTATACTCTCTCCTATGCTTTTGTCCTATATATATATATTACCATATAATTCCATAAAAAATAAACAATCTGAGTTGCTATAAATACAAAACTCAAGTTGCTTAACAATACTTTTTTATTCTTCTCTACTTGACAAGGGTCACATCATTTTATTATAAGAGTATTTCATATAAAATTTAAGCTCTTATTCATTGACCAGGATTAACTGTCCCTTTTACCCAATTGCTTTTCACACACTCAGACATGCCCACCTCATGTATTTTAAAACTATAAAGTGTAGATATTATACCTTAGATATTCCATCTCAATTGTTTGTCAACCTTTTCTTTTTAATTTCCGTAGCAATGAGAATAATAATAGGCAAAATCACCACAAATAAAAAAGCATAATAATGATATATTGTTGCAACCCACTCTCCATACTCAATTACACCCTCAAATTCAAAATAAGTTAAATTAATTAATAGTAATGAAACAGGCGTTACAATAAATCGATAATCTTTACACCCGAATGATTTTGCAAAACCTTTGCAAGATGCTAATAAGCCTAGACTTGCTTTTATTAGACCACCTATTACCATTACACTCCCAGGTATTATTTCACCTCTTTGTAAAATTTTACCAACATCTATTTTCCCAGCAGAAGCATAGGAGGGGAAGTATGCTGTTGTAACTCCATCTTCTCCTAAAACTAAAAGATTCATTATGGAAACAGTAAATACAATAATGCCTCCAAACAATAAACTTAAGAGATAAACTTTATAAGGAGATTTTTTAGTATTAAAATTAGATAAAACTACAGTTAATATTATTACCTCTATAAAGGGAAATACTAATGTAGCATAAGAAGCTTTTAAAAGTGGTATTATCTCATTTACGTATAATATGGGACGAATATGGTTTATATTCATCTTTGGTATTAATAATATTATCTGACCAGATATAAAAATAATTAATAAAGGGAAAAAAATAGTTGTCACATTAGCTATCACTTCAATACCTTCATTTATCATTCATACACATAAGGCTATAAATAGAATGATTAATGTAATCATAGATGTTTTAGCTAAGCTAGCTGTGTTAATGAAATAAATCATATTTTCTGTAATTAAAGCTGTTAAATGAAATATATACCATGTGAATAATATAATAATTCCTTTTCCAATTACTTTGCCAAAAGAAATTTCAATCATATCAAACAAGTCTTTATTTGGAAAATTATAGTGTAACCTAGCATATATTAGGAATATTAGAATTGCCATAAATATTGATAAAATAATAGCTAACCATAAATTTTTTCCAGCCTCAATTCCCTTTGATAGCATTGTTGTTTCTCCTATTATAAAAGTTATTACCAAAAAAATCCTTTGTCTGTCAGTAATAATTTCTGTATTCATTATTTGCTCCTCTCAAATTTTTCATAAAAATAGTATGCCCTATATTATTAAAATAATTTCGTACCTTATGAAAAACAAGAAATTGTATGATAAAGAACAGTTCATCTAACCCCTAATTTATTTTTTCTTAGATTTTACATATGTATTCTGTCCATTTGCTATTAGTGTGGACAAAATAGATTCCCCTTATATATAATTATTATCAGGAATAAGTTCTGTTTTTCTAAGTGTAAATCCTTCTTATATCTATTTGTAGATTTTCGCTTTAAACTGACCCCTTATGGAATACACACTGTCGTAATATTAAAGTATAAATATACATGCCCGAGTTTGCCATTGACACCGAGCCTCTGTGGGCATAGGATAATGTTCCTGGGACAAAGCTTGTAATAAAGAGCATTGCCACGTATATGCTACCATACCCACCTCTCAGTGTAAATGGTACGCTTTGCCAAACTCTTTTATAACTCATATTTCGCATAACTAATTTTACCCAATATAAAGTATAAAAATCTATCATAAATTTCATTATTATAGAAGTAAGAGAATAAAGAGAGGATGGAATTTATGCATAATATAGACTTTCGCTTTAAAACTCATAATCATGGTAGAATGAATTTCTTAGCTGAGTTTTGCAAGAAGCTAGGAATAAGTGAAATAATGGAT
>NZ_JAOART010000102.1 GCF_025210435.1 Anaeromicrobium sp. | reverse complement strand
GTCACAAGCGAAAGTGTGAATCTTCGTAGATAGGTTCATGTGTCATGTTGGAGTAGCATAGGATGTTGTGACGTTCCAGGGTTCCAAAGATTTTCAATATATTTTCCCTTATAGGCAAGTTACTGTATAAAACAAATTTAAAACCAATAAATCTATATATTTTACAATGAAGAATAAGTTAGTAATAAATGTTAGTGGGTAGAAGTACATAAAAAAATAGAAAAAAGAAAAATATAAATACTAAAAGTACCATTGACAGATGAAAACAGAAAGAGTAAAATTAAATCAAAGATACCCCTCTGTGGGGGGGTGGGGAGGATGATGGTTATGAGTATATCTATTTCTGAAAAAGCAGAAAAAATGATAAAAGAACAAAAAATAGAAGATAAGTTTTTAAGAATTGACATGAGAGGGTTTGGTTGAGGCGGTCCTCGATTTGGCTTGGCTCTGGATGAGTCGAAAAAAAGTGAAGATTATGAACAAAAGGTCAATGGTATTAAAATACTAGTGAAACAAGATTTACTAAATCAATTTGAAAGCTTTAATGTAGACTATTCTAATAGTTGGCTTGGTAAAGGTTTTGTCGTTAAAGCAGGAGTAAAAGGATCAAAGTGTTAAGGTATTTAAAATTTAATAGGGGAAAAATATAAAATAAAGCAATCTGTAAAAATGTGTATGATAATCATACTATTAAATTTTCACAGATTGCTTTTATCATGTGGAAAGTTACTTTATGAGGAGTTACTTCCCTTCGTAGACAAGTTACTATATAAATGAGCTTAGAGTGGATAAATCTATAATGATAAAATGTTTTATTTAATTTATAAATATAACTTGAATTACTTAATGTGAAATGGTAATATATAAATACACCCCCTTTGGGAGGGGGTGGAAAAAGAAATTATGAATATATTATTAAAGTGTGAATAAATTAAAAAAAGGAGGGTAATTATGAAACATAAGAGTCATCAACAATGGAGTTGGATAATAATAATCACATTCTTTATCCTCTCTGTAGTAAATATATGGTTTGGTTTGTTTGGATTTGTATGTATGGGTATGCCCATATATCATGCACTAAGAGGTAGAGGAAAGATACATTGTTCTAAATATTGTCCAAGGGGATCATTTTTAGGAAAGTTTCTTCCTTATGTATCATTAAATAAGACTTTACCTAAATTTATGAGAACTAAAAAGTTCAAGAATTTTATATTAATACTAATGCTTACTATGTTTTCCATATCACTATATCATTCAGGTTTTGAACCAATTAAAGTTGCAAAGGCAGTCTTTAGATTAATGTTTTCATCATTTATAGTGGGAACTATAATAGGAGTTATTTTTAAACCAAGATCCTGGTGTCAAATTTGTCCTATGGGTCATGGTACTTCATTGATAAAGGAATTGAAAGATAATAAAGATTTATCTTAAAAAATATAATTATAAAATAGGAGGAATATAATATGAGTAAAACTGTATTAGTTTATTCAAGTGATTCATGCATATATTGTAAGGAAGCAAAGGAATATTTAAATTCTGAGGGTGTAGATTTTGAAGAGAAAAACGTGTCAAAGGATATGAATGCAAGAAAAGAATTAATGAAGATGGGCTTTATGAGTGTGCCTATTATTAAAGTAGATGATGAGGTTATACAAGGGTTTGATAAGGAAAAATTAGAAGAATTATTAAAATAAGCTACGCATTTTGCGTAGCTTTTTTACCTATATAATTCTTTAGATAGATGAATTATTAAAATATATTATAGAGGTTTAGAGCCTGATTGTCCTTTGCTGATGAGATAAAATGTTTCAATAACCGTATTTCTAAGGAAGATTTTATTTTATCTTTATAATGGATGTGATTTCCTAATTTTAGAACAGACTCATATATTACTTCCATGTCTTCATGATGTACTAGAGTACCAAAAAACCTTTCTTTTTCATGAATATACTTTTCAAATTCTTCGATTCTTATCTTAGCTAAATTCCAATTATCAGTTTCTATTAATGAATTAAGTTCATTGAGTTGGTCTACTGAATATATATACATATCTTCTAAAGAACTATATACATAAAACCAAATGCATATTATAATAACCATAACAAATAGACATAAGACAAAAGTACGCAAAAAATCACAACCTTCTCTATGTAAGGTATATTCAAAAAATAAATTAGTTATTTTCCTCAGGGCACTGACTAGTTTATTTTTTTCATATGCCTAAAGTTTATAATTTGAGAGTCCTTAGTTTGTAAAAATAAATTTTTATCTTCAGTTACATAACAAAGAACAACTTCTTTGAAACTTCTAATACCATGTTCTTTTATCTTCTTATATAATTCATCTTCTGATATATTAGTTAAATTTAAGTTACTATGATTAAGAATCCCACCTAATATTAAAGTAATAGGTAATCCCTTATTAGAGTATGGCAAATTTAAGTCAGATATACAAAGAGGTGAGTATTTTGCTTTAGGTAAAATACTTAGACTACCATCTGTTTCTAATATTGCATAATATATTTCTTCGATGTAGGGATAGTCTTTTGACCGACATTGTTCTATTAAATCGTTAAGATTCAATCTTAATTTTTTTAATTCCTTAAAATTGATGACACCCTTTTCAATTAAGATACTAGGCTTTCCGCAAATGAATTGTCGCATAATCTCAGATTTTAAAGTTATAGATGATATGGTTACTTGAATGAAAACTAAGGATGCAATTGCAAATAGGCCATATAAAATGGGGATATCTGTATTTTCCATAGGTAAAACAGCCAACTCAGATATGACTAGGGTGATAACTAATTCAAAGGGCTGCAACTCAGAAAGTTCAGATTTACCCATAATTCTAAAGCTAATTAGGACAGAAAAATATAATATGATTGTACGTGTTAAAATAGTTATCATGGGCTATATCCTTTCTGTTTGTTTTAGATAATTACATCTAAGTTGTAGTATTTCCATGGAATAATGAATTATACATAAACTCCCAATTGACTAAACTATAAATAGGTGGTATGATAGATATCGTTGTGAAACAAAGGAAAAAACACAACTTTAAAAAAAGTGTTGACAGACTTCGACAGAGATGTTAAGATGAATAAGTCGTCAAAACGCGATAAGGAAAATTGAACTTTGAAAACTAAACAGTATAAGAATTTAAGCCAGCTTAAGTAATTAAGTAAATGACCAAATGGAAATTGATTTAATTACGATATAACCTTTATTAAAAGGTAACGTTAATTTTTAGAGCAGTTGCTTAGGCAACAAAAACTTCTTGAACAATTAAATAAATTACCGAATGGGAATTGATTTAATTGAGATATGAGTGCCATGGTAGTGGTAAACGAATTTTATTTGAGAGTTTGATCCTGGCTCAGGATGAACGCTGGCGGCGTGCCTAACACATGCAAGTCGAGCGAGAATTCTTTAG
>NZ_JAOART010000101.1 GCF_025210435.1 Anaeromicrobium sp. | reverse complement strand
GCTACTTGAACATGACACATGAACCTATATACGAAGATTCACACTTTCGCTTGTGACAAGGACTTGGGTGGAAAAGATTTTCAATATATTTTCCTGAAATAGGCCCGCATAAAGCAAGTTTATACACCAGAAATCTATATGACAACAATACCATTCTATACAATTTTTTTAAATATTATATTGTTACTTACCTAATTATAATATACAATTTCTCTAGGAGGGGATAAATTTGAGTGAGAACTATAAATTTAATCAAAATAGAAAATGTGAATATTTCCCGTGTCATAAGGTGAGTGATCCTGAAAAGTTTAATTGCCTATTTTGTTATTGTCCACTATATATGTTAAAAGAAAATTGTGGTGGTAATTTCAAATACAATAATGGAATAAAGGACTGTAGTGCATGTCTTGTGCCCCATGGGCCTAATGGATATGACCATGTCATGTCTAAAATGGGAGAAGTAATTAGAATAGGAAGCGAAAGAGAGTAAGACATATGAGGATGGTTATTTAAACCATCCTCATTTCTATGAAATAAATTATTAACCCTATAATTAAAGCAGGAATAGTAGTTATTATAGTTGCCCAAAGGGAACTTTTTCTATCTATTACCAGTAGTGGAAACAATGCATCTCCATCTTGAGATATGGCATTGGCAGCTAAAGCTGCAAAGGGTACTAGACCCTTAGTAAATAAAGTAACGAATATTACTTGGGGACCACAACCTGGTATTAATCCTATTAATGCTCCTACTAATACGGCATATAATCCAGCAGATGTCATAAGATTTGTCATTATGATTTCTCCTGCTATATAGTCTCCTTTTCCTAAAAAGAATATGCCAAATTCATATATCAAATAAGCCACATAGACCCATGTAGATACAAATGCCGTCTCAGAGGCACTGTGAATAATAGTTTCCTTCAAGGAAATACTCTTTAATTCTGCTTCTTCGTGGGTATCATCACCAATAAATTTCTTACTCATAACCATTAAAATTATGGATAATATGGTTCCTCCTATACCTACTATTTTCCCTAAATCCTTTATTAGAAGATCGTTAACATCTATTTGGAACAACAACATAACACCTAATATTAAGCCTAGGGCTAAAACTGCCCAATAGACTATAAATCCCCTATGGGTTATTTCATATGCAATAGTTCCATGGGCTTGATGGCCCTTAGCATGGTGGTGAAGGATTGCATCTATCTCATCACCTTCATCATGACCTATATGAGTAAACTCTTCTACACTTTCATTATTAATAATATGATGATCTGACCTTTCGTTTATAACCTGTGCTTCTTCCTTTGTGATTATATTCATATTTTTAAGTAGTTTATCACCCACATGATAATAATCCACTATGTATCCTGTTATTATGGCTCCAATAAAGGATATTATACTAACTAATACATATTCAAAGGGCAAAGTAGATATTATTACAAAGGCCGAATCCCCCATAGTTGCTATTAGGGTGGCTATTATGGTTCCAAAGGTGACCTTTCCCTTTACAAATAGGGGCATAACAAATATGGCTCCCCCACAACCCGGTGTTAGTCCTAATAGGGCTCCTAATATGGGCTGTATTTTTTTTGATTCTTCTATTTTTCTTATGAAATTTCCCGATTGTTTATAGTTAATATAACCAAATAGTAATAAAACTGCTCCGACAAAAACTCCTACCTGTAAAAATGCATTTTCTGCACTATTTAGTATAATATTTAATACTTCATTTCCCATGGTCCCCTCCTTAAATTTACTTCATTAATCTTTTTCCTTACTTATATACCCATCTATCCATAGATTATTCTTCCCAAAGTTCAATTATATAATCTTTTATAATATCCATTATACTCTCTAACCAATCTTCTTTAATACAATCCCTATCATATGTGATTTCTGGTGAAATTATTATGGTGGCAGTAGTAATTCCCCTCATATTTTCTATATTAATACATAAAGTTTCAACCTTTTCATCTCTTAATTTGTTCTTTTCAAAAACCATATATATAATTTCTTTTTCTTCATATAGTTTAAAGGATTGCTTATATATTAAATCTGCATCAATATCCATAATAAATAAATTCATAACTTCACTTGGTGCTACCGATAGAGATGCAATCTTTGTACACATTTTGTTAACCTCCTTCTGCTTTTATTTTATCTATATTCAGAAGGAATATAAATATTGCATAGATTGTTGATAAAATTGAGAGTTTTTTAATTAAGGCATACTCAAAAAAATAAATTAGTCATTTCACTGGTTATTTGAATTATTTTCTTCGTTATGGATCCCTTACATATGTTTAATATGCTCACTCACCATGCCTTGAAAATAATCCAAATCTCTCAGAAAATTGACTAGTTTATTTTTTTCATATGCCTAATCATTTTGTTATAATATAAATATGCTATGAAATTAAGGAGGATTGTCTATGGATTCTATTTACATATATACAGATGGAGCCTGTTCGGGAAATCAAAATGATACTAATTTAGGTGGCTGGGGAGCTATATTAGTTTATAAGGGTAATAAAAAGGAATTATATGGTGGTGAAAAGAACACTACTAATAACAGAATGGAAATGACTGCATTTTTACAGGCATTAAAATCTTTAAAAAAGGATGCTCTATCAATAAATATCTTTTCTGATAGTGGTTATTTAATAGATTGTTTTACCAAAAAATGGTATGTCAATTGGCAAAAAAACGGTTGGAAAAACGCTTCAAAAAAGCCTGTAGAAAATAAGGATCTTTGGGTAGAATTATTAGAAGAAGTTAAAAAACATAAAAAAATAAACTTTTATAGGGTAAAAGGCCATTTAAATATAAATAGTGAAGGTCAAATGAGTAAATGGTTTGAAAAATTCAAATCCTGGAATGGCCCTAATTTCACCAGGGAAGATTTCTTATATGTTGCTAAAATGAATATACGTGCCGATGAATTGGCTAATATGGGTGTAGATGAAATTAGATAATTTAAAAGACTAGGAATAATTCCTAGTCTTTTAAATTACAATCTTTCCTTATAAATGGCTTCTGCTGCCCTTTCTATGTAATCATTTCTCTTTTTCATGATTTTTTCAAAGTATTGGGCTATCTCATCATCTTCGATTTCTATCATTTGAGTCATACTATCAAAATTATTTAACATGTCAAATCCAACTTCAAGATAAGATCTTGCAATATCTATTTGACATAATTCATAAAGCTTATCTTCTCCTTCATATTCATTAATTATCTTTTGATATAGGTCAATAGCTTGGAAAAAATCTTTTCTAGTCATATGACCAATTATATCTCCTAAGTACTTTAAAGACCAATAATATACTTTAGGTTCATCCTTATATTCTCCTAACATATTATTAAAATGGCTAATGGCACCATTATAATCTTTTACTCTTATTAGCTCTTCACCTTCTTTAAACTTTTGTTGCCAACTCATAAAATTTCCTCCTTGGTATTTAAACTTATATAGATTTATAAACACTAAGCTTTCTTTATACTGTAACTTGCCTATAAGGGAAACCATTGAAAATTTTTGGAACCCTGGAACGTCACAACATCCTATGCTACTCTAACATGACTCATGAACCTATCTACGAAGATTCACAGTTTCGCTTGTGACAAGGACTTGGGTGGAAAAAAATTTCAATATATTTTCCTGAAATAGGCACACATAAAGCTGGTTTATAAATAAGAAATCTATAATATATTTTACCATGTTTTTTCAATTTTAAAAGCTATTACTCCATTTTCCACATTTATCGCCCCACATGGCGACTACTTGCCCGTTTACTTCCACCTTTATAACTTCACATACGTTACTGCATCCACTACACTCAAAGGTAGTAGGTACAAAATCTATATGGGCAGTTTCAAAACCCCTAAAATTGGTTTTTCTCTTAGTTTCATGAATAAATTCCTTGGCCAATATGGCTACTCCTAGGGCTCCCATCACATGGAAATTTTCTGGTACAAATACTTTTTCTCCCAGTTCCCTTTCAAAGGCATCCTTTATTCCATTATTAGCCGCAACTCCACCTTGGAACACATAGGGAGGTTCTAATTTTTTGCCCCGTCCTAAGTTACTCAGATAATTTCTAACAAGGGCTTCACATAATCCGTTTATTATATCTTCCTTTGAAAATCCAAATTGTTGTTTAGATATCATATCCGACTCTGCAAATACGGTACATCTTCCTGCTATCCTTACATTTTTTTCAGCCTTTTTAGCATGCTCTCCAAACTCTTCTATTGGAACTCCTAACCTTTCTGCTTGATGATCTAAAAAGGAACCTGTTCCCGCTGCACATACTGTATTCATGGCAAAATCCGTTATGAATCCATCCTTTAAAAAAATCATTTTAGAATCTTGGCCACCTATTTCAAATATGGTTCTAGCATCTTTCACATAATTCATAGTGGCTGTGGCATGGGCTGTTATTTCATTTTTTACCACATCTGCTCCCAGCATAATTCCTATTAATTGCCTTCCACTTCCTGTAGTTCCTACTCCACCTATTTCATAATCATCCTTTAGCTTATCTTTTAAATTTAGTAGGGCTTTCTTAGTAGATATGAGGGGTTGACCATTACTTCTACTATATTCCTTAAATACTATTTCATTATTATAATCTATGGCAACTAAATTTATACTTACAGAACCAATATCTACTCCCAAGTACACCTTTTTCATACTATCACCACCCGTTACGAAACTATTTTTCTTTTTTTCTTTGTTTTTATAATATCTATAAAGGCCTCTATTCTAGTTAAATTATTGGCAAGGCCACTTTGTTCATCTAGGGCAATACTAAGTATGGGCATATTTATTTCCCTAGACATTCTAGGTATTATACTTTGTGATACTAGTTCTGGTAGACAACCAAAGGGTAGTAGATGAATTATTCCATCAAATCCCTTCTCCTTATAGTCCACTATATGGCCTAGGGTTTCCTTTGCATGACCACCAATTTGTACTTCTATGTAAGGTTCTCCCTTTTTTAATATTTCATCTTCCCTGTCATTTCTAAAGATTTTAGGTACTATATTATGATCTGCCCAGTCTGATAAATAATGACTTCTTCTTACTTCACAGCCTAGGGATGCCAATACTTCTTCTATTTTCATATTTACAGATGACTCCATAACCACATATATTTCCCCTACTATGCCTATTCTTATTTTAAAATCTTCCTCCACATATTTTATAGATATATTATCTACTATATGTTGGCTAGTTTTCTTTGCCTTTTTTAAATCCTTATTATCCTTTACCTGATCATACAATTTAATAATTTCTTCTAATGCCCTACTACATTGTCCCTTATTTATTTCATAGGCCCTTTTAGTCTGTATAATCTTTTCAAAATAATCTATGTCTTTAGTAATTTTATAAACTAATCTAAGACTTTTATATACTTTTAATGGAGATGAGCATTTAACAAGTTTCATCATATTCCTCATAAAGCCCTTAAAATCCTTATGTATAGAATCAAATACAATAAACTCCACATCATATGCCATATTATTTAAAATCTTTTTATGAACTTCACCATAAAATCCTGCCCTACAAGGGCCATGGCCCCCTGATGTAACTATCACATTAGCTCCCCGCTCTAGGGATTCTATATAAGTACCCATTATGGCTTTCATGGGAAAACAAGCAAATTCTGGACTATGTTTTACTCCTAGTTCTATGGTTTTTTTAGTTGGTTTATTAGGACATACTATTTCATGCCCCAGTAGTTCTATTAATTTTTTGTATATTATGGGATTTCCCATGTGAGGAAAAGTCATTTTCACCTTTAATCACCCCCATCTTTTTTCTTTTAATCATATCCACAAAGGCTTCAATTCTAGTTAGCAAATGATTTTCTCCCGTATGCTCATCAATCCTAATGGTCATAAAAGGCGTCTTATAATTATCACTATCTATTTCTAAAACCTTTCCTATAAATGAATCTGGGCCACATCCAAAGGCAGTAAGATGAATTACACCATCTATATTATTATCACTAAAGAAGTGATAACCAGCCCCTAGAAGTCTATTACTAAAGGTCCAAAATAATTTTTTCCTCATGAAGTCTATAGATCTGTCTAATTCCTTTTCCTCTATCATTTCAAAGGTTTTAACCCTAACCCCTAAACTCTTTAACTTACTTATTATGTTCATACTAATGTATTCATCATAAACATTGTATACATATCCTAATAGACCTATATTTACTTTTTCATTTGTTTTTTCCATTATTTTATTTTCCATTATTTCATCTATGGTATATCCACTTTTACTTATCTTTCTAAAATCTTTCCATTCTTTGCGAGCCATCTTTAAAGCCCTTTTTAAGTCTTTATACTTAATAGGAAGTTTTTCTATTAAGTCCTTGTAATTTTTTATATTTGATATATCCTCTTCTAATGACTGGATTTTAGGGCTTAAAAGCTTATGTTCAACCCTAGGAATCGTATATTTAATCATATCTGGAAGACCCATAAACTTAGGGCAAAAATATTCATTTTTTCCTATTTTCATCATCCTTGGAACAAAAATATAATCTACCTTGTCCAATAAGTAAACCACATGACCTGAAAATATCTTCATCGGCACACATATTTCAGATGCTGAATATTCTATGCCCTTATTTAGTATGGACTTTGAAGTCTTAGGGGACACTACTACTTCCATTCCTAATTCTTCAAAGAGTCTCTTAAAAAAGGGATAATAAAAATAGTAAATCAATGCTCTAGGAATACCTATTCTCACATATCTCATCTCCTTGTTGTGTATTTGTTAAAAGAATCTGTATGTTCTATAAATATGTTTAAAATCCTCAGTTATTCCTAAAACATGCCTTATGTTTTTCCATTTGACCCCTTTATGTTTTTGCCACTAAATGGTATACTAACTATAGAATCGTCATTTACTGCTAAAGGTACTCAATTAGGGTTTAATAGGGAAGATTGGTGTAAATCCAACACAGCCCCCGCTACTGTAATTAGGGACGAAACCTCAGTTTACCACTGTTTTAATAACGGGAAGGTGAGGAAGTAGATTGATCTATTAGTCAGGAGACCTACCTTATGTAGATGTACATTCTTCGGTGGGAAGAATAGTATTTTATTAAATGAGGAGTGATATAAATGAATATGTACAAAAATTTAGGTAAGCCAACTGATAAGGTGTATACAGGAAATAAAGAAGGAGATAAGATTATATTCTATACCTTAAAAGAAAACTGTGCTAAAGATAAATCTGAGTTAAAGAAAAAATTTTTTAGCAGTATGATATGCCTATTTAAATAATATGGATGTTGATCCCTTAGCCCTTAAATCTTCCCACCAGAAAAAGGGCCTGTTAATAAGCCTCCTCCACTATCCTAATAGATTATTTCTTTTTTGAAAAAAAGAATTTGCCCGAGGGCAAATCCTTATACATTCTTAATTATTTCCAATACTAATCTAGCACTATTTACTAAATCTTCTATACTAATGTGTTCTTCTAATGTATGAGGTTTTTTCATTCCTACCCCTAAGTTTATGGCCTTAACTCCATTTCCGTTTAATATGTTAGTGTCACTTCCACCACCAGATGCTTTAGTAGTTGCTTCAAATCCTAGTATGTCACAAGCATTTTTAACTAATCCTACTATCTCATCATTTTCATCCACGCTAAATGCTGAATATGCACGTGGTGTTTCTATTTCTGCCTTAGCTCCAAACTCCTCACAAGCCTTTTTAATACACTCAACCATGTGGGCCGTTTGTCTATCTAACTTTTTGTTTACTAAACTTCTAGCTTCTCCCGTTATAGTAACTTCTGGACAAACTATATTAGTAGCTTTACCACCTTCTACTATACCAATATTAGCAGTAGTTTCTTCATCTATTCTAAGTAAATTCATCTTACCTATGGCTGCTGCTGCCACTTGAATAGCACTTATTCCTTCTTCTGGGCATACTCCCGCATGGGCTGGTGTACCTATGATCTTAGCCACTAATTTGTCTTGAGCAGGTCCCTTTATTATAATTTCCCCTGGTGATCCGCCACTATCTAGTACAAAGGCTTTTTTTGCTTCAATCTTATCATACTCTAGATTTTTAGCTCCATAAAGGCCTCCTTCTTCATAGATACTAAATACCACTTCTATATTTCCATGGTCTATCTTTTCTTCTTTTAATGTTTTTACAGCTTCTATAACAGCAGCTATACCTGCTTTATCATCTGAACCTAATATGGTAGTTCCATCACTATATATTACCTCATCCTTTATAATAGGCTTTATTCCTATACCAGGAGTTACCGTATCCATATGAGCACTAAACATGATAGGTTCAGCATCCTTATTCCCTTCTAATTTAGCTATGATGTTTCCCGTGTTTGAACCAGCCTTTTCTCCTGCCTTATCTATGTACACACTAAATCCTAATTCTTCTAATTCGCCTTCAATTTTTTCTGCAAATTCCTTTTCGTTTTTTGTTTCACTATCGATTTGAACGTACTCTAAAAACTTTTTTACTATTCTTTCTCTATTTATCATGAAAATCCCCTCCTAAGGGTATATTATACACTAATTATTATGGTTATAAAAAAAGTTAAGGGTTTAAAGTTAAGAGATTTTTCTCCCTAAACCCTTAACACTAAACCATATTTTTAAAAATCACATTAATTACATAGGTAATTTAATGAATGCATCTGGTCCAATTGGTGCTCCACTTATAAACCAGAATATTAATAATATTGTCCATCCTAACAATAACATCATAGAGTATGGTACCATTGTGGAAATTAATGTACCTATACCATTTAAAAGACTTACAGCTTGAATAGTCACATTTTTCCGTATGAAAATACAGTATACTCACAATTCGTTCGCCATCAAAAACCATTCTATTTTCTTCCGCATACACTTATGAAAAATTCTTTTTTTTAGTAATTTTCACGAAATGCGCAGGAATTTTTTAACACTTATTTTCCTTTTGAATAATATATATTAAGGAGGGATTTCACTTCATGGAACAAAAAAAATTATATGATGATAGCCTCTTGCTATTTTATATAGCACTTTTACTTATATTTAGTCAAAATGATTATTGCAAAGAACATGGTACTGAGTTTCTATTGTTTTTTCTAAATTTAGTCCTCATCCTTAATCCCTTATACACTAATCCTTTATAGATTAATCAACCCAAGCTTTCCCTATATGGGTAGTACCAGCGAAGCTGTCACCAGGGGTAAAGTAGATTCCATTAATTGTAAATATCAATTATTCTATTCCCAGTCTTCTTTCAATCTATAGAATGTATTTCTTTTCAAGTCAAGTAATTCCATAGCTTTAGTAGCTGTTATATCTCTAATTTTATATTTATTGTATATGGCTTCCCACTCTTCAGGGAAGTCTATTTTTTTACGACCTTTGTACTTACCTTCAGCTTTGGCTAGAGCAATTCCTTCTCTTTGTCTTTCTAATAGACATTCACGCTCAAATTCAGCTATAGCACCTATCATTGTAAGCATTAGCTTTCCAGTTGGAGTTGTAGTATCTAAATTTTCTTTAAAGCTTACCAAGCTAACTCCTTTACTTTTAAAGTAATCCACTAACTCTAGTAGATCTTTGGTACTTCTTGCTAACCTACTAAAACTTTCTATATGGATTATATCTCCTTCTCTGGCATATTCCATAATTTCTTTTAATTTAGGTCTATTGGTATCTTTGCCACTACATTTATCTATGAAAATCTTTTCTATATTCTTTTCTTCCATTAAAACTCTCTGGCGACCTTCATTTTGTTCTAATGTTGATACTCTTATATATCCTAACTTCATATATTCACCCACTTTATTGTTGTTATTGATAGATTATACAATTTTATTTATTTAGAATCAAGGCATTGCAAAACTCTTGTTTATAAAATACAAAAACAACTTTAAATAAACAACTCTTAGGTACGCTTCGAGTGTTTGGTTATACTATAGTGTAGATAAACACTTGGTATATAAACAAATTGTCTTTTATTAACATTCAAAACAATAAAGGCAAAGACCAGTTTAATTTTACCAAGTCCTTGCCTTTATTATTTCATGAATTTTTCTAACATACAATATGAAAGCATTTATACACCTTAATTGCCAACTGCTGATATAGGTCTTCATCCAGCTTTCCATTTATATAGCTATATTTTTTTATATGTTTTTCTAAAAATCTATAATAATCCCCAAAATCAACTCTATTTCCCATTTAAAGCCCCCCCTTTTAAGCCTTTTTAAATATACAATTTTTAATATCTTCTACATCTTGTTTAACATCTTCTACTACACTTAGCTTATCCGTTAAGCTAGCTATTATCCCTTGATATTTTGCTTCCCTTTCTTCTTGTCTCAAATCTCTTTTTTCCTGATTTTTTAGTATGTAAAAAATCAGAACTACAGTAAGAACTGTCCATATGCATTGGCTAGATGCTAATTGGTTCTATGTCAATATATTAGACACAAAAAGTTGAACTTTTTATGCAATTTTTTTAGTTAAATCTTCACATTCCTGTGGAGTTAAATAGCCAATACTAATATGTATCCTTTTTCTATTATACCAACATTCTATATATTCAAACATAGATAATTTAGCTGCCTGAAAATCGTAATATTTTACAAGGTAGACTTCTTCTTTTTTTAATGATGCATGAAATGACTCTATACAAGCATTATCAT
>NZ_JAOART010000100.1 GCF_025210435.1 Anaeromicrobium sp. | reverse complement strand
TACAACCCACTACTGAAAAGTAGCAAAGCCTATGGAGTGTTATAGCAAACCAAAGTAGCTTCGGCAAAATGGGACATTATGAAGTAGGAAAGAAACAAAATCTTTAATTTGTAGATTTTTATAGATTTTTGGTAACGGAAAAAGATGAAACAAAAAAACTTCAAACTTTCTATCTTTTCTTTTGTATTTTTAGCATTACTTTTAAAGATAATGTACCTATAACTCAAAAGAATTAAATTAAGGTGGTTCTATTTTTTAGAACCACCTTGCACCAAAACTATTTTCTATTATTCTTCATTTTTATATAACTTTTCGTAAACTACCTTACTAATTGCCAAAACCAGCACTTCTGCTAAGGCAGCCAATTCACCAATCTTTTCTATTTGTTCCTTATTCTTCTCATTCATATTTAAATTATTGTACTCTAATACTAAAGTCAATTTGTTGTAAGGAATAGTAAAATATATACCATAAACTTCCTCATCCCTATAATTTTTATAAGGTAACTTATTAGAATAATCTATTGATGATTTTATCTTTCCAATATTTGCACTCTGTTTCCCTACAGCATTAGGAATAAACCTGGATTCAGTAACAAATATTCCTTCACTATCTAACATAAAACTCTCTGCATCTTCTCCTATTAGTTTAGAATTTGCCATTATATCATTCAGATATGTTAAATCTACCTTAGCATATATAGTACCAATTACTTCTTCATCTCTATATACTGGAATTGCCACATCCGTATATATGCTATTTTTTATTTTTAATATTTCTCCAAAAATTAGATCTCCACCTAAGGCATGCTTTATACATTCATTATTATGAAAGTTTTCTTGTCCATAATTATTTCCATATATTAAATTAAACTCCTTATCTATAACAAATATATCCATAAAAATATCTCTGTTTTTGAAATTAATATATTCTATAATTCTATTTACATCGTCACATTTCATTCCTGATATAGAATAGCCCTGTGCAATTAAATTTAAATTATATAAAACATTATCATAGAATTCTAAAATTCTATTTTCTTGATCCTTACCAATTGTATATAATGTTTTAGTAGTAGTATCTAGTATTTGTTCTTCACTAATACTCTTATAGAAAAAGCTTGTACCAAATGCAGTCACAGCAACAAACACCACTACTAGCCCATAAATTAACTTTTTCTTTATTTTCTCTGGCATTTTGCCACCCCTGCTATATAATATTATTTATATCATCTATGTGCTAATAAATTTAATTATTTATTTTTATTAATTATCTCTTTTTTTAAAATAGATATAATACTTTTCTTAATTTCTCCTTCAATTTCCTCCATTTCATCATCTTTTAGTACAGGCTTAACTATTATTATATTCACCTTTTCGCTCATATACGTATCATCCCCTTATTACTTAATATGCATAGACACTCATTTTAATAATAAATTTTTCATAGTTAATAATAAATTCACTTTCTATTAAATATACTCTAATAACAAAACTCAAATGGGTGATTATATTGAAAAAAGTATGTATCTATTTAAGAAAATCAAGAGCAGATGAAAATTTAGAACAAAATCTTTCTAATGAAACCTTAAGAAAACATGAAAGTACTTTGCTTGATTTAGCTGATAAAGGGAATTACATGGTAACATCCATAAAAAGAGAAATCGTATCTGGGGATAGTTTAGTAAGTAGAACTGAAATGTTATATCTTTTAAAGGAAGTAGAAAGGAAAATATACTATGGAGTACTATGCATGGACATCGATCGCTTAGGAAGAGGAAATATGAGAGAACAAGGTCTAATATTAGATACATTTAAAAAATCCCATACTAAAATAATTACTCCAAGAAAAATCTATGATTTAAATAATGAATTTGATGAAGAATATAGTGAATTTGAAGCCTTCATGGCCAGAAAAGAGTTAAAATTAATTACTAGGAGATTGCAACGAGGTAGAATTCGATCTATTTTAGAGGGTAATTATATTTCTCCAAATCCTCCCTTTGGTTATTTTATAAAAGAAAAGGATGAGAATAGATTTTTAATTCCTAAAACTAATGAAGCCTTAATTGTAGAAAAAATATTTCACTGGTATACTACAGAATCTATAGGTTCTAGTAAAATAGCTCAACGACTGAACGATCTAGGTCATATAACTAACACTAATAAGCCTTGGAATAACTATTCCGTATTAAATATACTGAAAAATCCCATATATACAGGTAAAATAACTTGGAAGAAAACTCGAACTTACAAAGATTCCCTTGGAAATAAGCACGTTGTTTCTCAAGATAAAACTAGTTGGATGATTGTTGATGGAAAGCATGATGCCATAATAACAGAGGAAATATATAAAAAGGCTCAATCCATATTAGTTAACAGAAGAAACTCACCTGTTCCCGGGAAAAGGCATTTGAAAAATCCCTTAGCAGGTATAATATTTTGTGAAGTATGTAATAAAAAAATGGTACTAAGACCATATAAGGATAGAGAATCTCAACTAATCTGTACTAATAAATGTGGTAATAAAAGTAGCAAATTTAAATTAGTTGAAAAATCTCTAATTGATAATTTAAAAAAATACTTTTCAAATTATCATATAAACATTCATATGGAAAAGGATTTATTAGATGATCTAAATTCATCTATTTCCCTTTACACTAACTCAATTAATATTAATAAACGCCTATTAAGAGAGCTCCATTTACAGAAAAATAAAGTTTACGATTATTTTGAGAAAAACATATATAATAAACAATTATATGAAGAAAGAATGGTCTTCTTAGAAAATAAAGAATTCCATATTAAGGATGTAATTTCAAAAAGTAAAATGCATCTAGAAGAATATATTAAACTAAAGGATACTCTAAAAACCAACTTATCTATCAACAGAGATTTAATAGACCACTATTTTTTATCCAATAGTATAGAATCACAAAATAGATTTATTAAAAGCCTTTTGTATAGGGTCACTTATTACAAACCTAATAAAAAAAATGTGACTTTAAAAATCTATCCTAAGATAAGATGCTAGATATGTCTACTTAGATTTTTTTAGCATCTTGTCAAATTTATACTTATATATCATATAAATAATCCCCCCTTGAAGTATCCATTGAATAGATGTTATCCACCAAACATAAGTTATTGAACTTTTCTTTATAGCTATAAAATAATACATTAAAGGCAATCTTATTAACCAATTGGTAATTAATGCCACTATAAATGGATTCTTCGTATCACCTATTCCCTTTAGAATTCCTTCAGTAGTCATTGATATGGCCATTGGAATCTGTTCTATTGAAGCAATCATTAAACATATGGTTCCTAATCTTATGACTTCTGTTTCTGAGCTTTTAATAAACATCTGTATAAGATTACTTGGAAATAAAATGAATATACAGGAACATACTCCCATTACCCCTGCACTTAGTATAATAGATGTATTGGCGTATTCTCTTGCTTTATCATATCTATTTTCACCTATTTTTTGTCCTACTAAAGTAGTAGAGGCTACAGCAAATCCCCACCCTGGCATGAAAGATAGTGATTCTATGCTTACTGTAATTTCATTAGCCGAAAATGCCACATTCCCTAAAATCATTATCATAAAAGTATTTATTAATCTAGCAATACTAAAACTTGCCTCTTGTAAGCTGGCAGGAATTGATAGTTTCATCAACTCTTTACCTCTCTTTAAATTCATCTTTAATATTGAATTAATTTCCGGTTTTATGTATTCTTTATTTCTAATATGTAGTAATGTAAATACAAAGCCAATGACACTGGCTACTGAAGTGGCCACAGCTGCACCCTCTACTCCCATTTCTTTGAAACCAAATCTTCCAAAAATTAAAATCCAGTCTAATCCTATATTTATCACATTTATTATAATAGATGAATACAAGGGTGTCTTCGTATCTCCCTGACCTCTTAAAACTCCATTTAAATTATTTCTCATCATATAAAAAAATATTTGTACAGAACATATTTTTATATAGCTTGTCCCTAAGATTACAACTTCTCCAGTTGCTCCAGCTATTAGGAGGATTTCCTTCGCAAAAACAAAAAATAATATGGACACTACAATACTTAAAAATAAGGTTATATGCAAACTTACAGATGCATATTCCTCAGCTCTTTTATAATTCTTGGCCCCCACATTTCTAGCTACTAGGGATGTAACCCCAACACTTATTCCATTGCCAACAAATATACCTATAAAAGTATATATTATTTGAGCACTGAGCCCAACTGCTGTTACGGTAAGTTTGCCTCCATATTTTCCGATCATCATAGTATCACATATCCATATTAACATGTATAAGATCATTTCTCCTACAGCTGGTAGTGCTAGGTTCAAAACATCTCTTATAGTTTTTTTATTAATAAATAATCACCCCTTTAATTTTGATAAATAGTTAATGATAATTCGTTGCCCTCTTTATCAATTCCTATAGGGTCTTGTAGTGATACCTCACTTTTAGTTTTCTTACCAGACCTTATTGTCATTAATATTTCATTAGGAATACTAAACTTAATGCTACTTTATAAAATTACCATGGTATGTTATCGTACATATCACCCCTAAAAATAGGAATTAATCTTTCTCTTAATTTCTTATCCACTTCTTTTAATTTTAAGTTATCTATCCTAAATACTATACAATCATCGACCTTTAATTTTAATGCCAACTCCTTTACAGTGTATGACATATTTTTTCTAAGATAACTTATTTTTTTATTTTTGTTTCTAAAATAAAAAAACATATTTTTCCTCCCTTTTTCCAAAGTACTATATAAAATATATTACTTTGAAAAAACTAATAAGTAAAGAAAAATATGCTTTAATCATATTCTAATTTCTATCATCTATCACATCTTCCATTATCTCTTTTCCTTGAATTATTAATTCAGAAGCAACCATATCTGTATTTAGGCTCATTTCTATTACTCCATTAGTAATTTCCACAATATACTTGTCCATCATAATTCACCTTCCCTAATTAATAGATAGTTAATATCATTGTATGTATGACTTATATCTTATATGCGAGTTTTATAATAGTAATTATACTTTTTTTAATATGAATATTTTTCCCCTTTCTTATTTTCTCTCAATTTTTCACATATCATTTCCTTTTTATCTTCACTAATTTCCAATTCATCTATATAATTTCTAATTATCCTTTTGTGAGTAGTAGTAATACATGTCTTTAATATATCTATTCCTTCATGATCCCTTGGTATATGGATTTTTACAATCATTTCCCATCCTCCTTCTAAAAAAATCTTCCCTCTATTTTAAATTTATTCAATATGACTTGGACTAATTATCTAAAATAATAATAAATCCATATATTACTTAATACTTATAATTAAAGGTGATATTATGAAGTGTGCCATATATTCAAGGAAGTCTAAATTTACAGGTATAGGCGATTCTGTAGAGAATCAAATACAACTATGTAAAGAATATGCTATTAACACTTTCCATCTATCTAATAGGGATTTTATAATATATGAGGATGAAGGTTTTTCAGGTGGTTCCATGGATAGGCCTGAATTTCAAAAAATGCTATTGGATGCTAAATTAAAATCATTTAATATGATAATATGCTATAGACTAGATCGAATCAGTAGAAATGTAGCTGACTTTTCATTTCTCATTGAAGAGTTAAGTAATTATAATATATCCTTCATATCCATTAAAGAAAATTTTGATACCTCTACACCAATGGGACGTGCAATGATGTATATAGCCAGTGTTTTCGCCCAACTAGAACGGGAAACTATAGGTGAACGTATAAGAGATAATATGCTTCAACTTGCCAAAGATGGTCATTGGTTAGGGGGAATATGTCCAACAGGATTTAAATCTACATGTGTAACAATAAGAGATGAAAAAGATAAAACAAGAAAAATTCATATTCTAGAATCTATTCCAAAGGAAATTTATACTGTAAGATTAATCTTTAATAAATTTTTAGATTTAAAGTCTCTAACCCAATTAGAAATATATTGTATAGACAAAAATATAAAAAGTAAAAATAATATTAATTTTTCTCCCATAACTTTGCGAAATATATTATCTAATCCTGTTTATGCTGTGGCCGACTCAAATATTTATGCTTATTTTATTACAAATAAATATTCTGTCTATGGATCTAGAAATCTCTTTAATAACAAACACGGTATTATGGCCTATAATAAAACTATTCAAAAGAAAAATTATGGACCTAAATTGAGAGACCCGTCCCAATGGGTAATAACGGTAGGTTCCCATGATGGAATTATTCCTAGTCAAAAATGGATCACTGTACAAAATATACTCTCTAAAAATACTTTTAAATCCTTCAGACGTAGAAAATCTTCACAGGCCCTTTTGTCTGGGATTTTATATTGCAAAACCTGTGGTTCACGTATGAGACCAAAGATTGGAAGAACTAATAAAAATGGATTTAAAACATTTTATTATATATGTGAAAATAAGATCAAAAGTAAAAAGTCCAATTGTTCTATAAAAAACATTCAAGGTAACGAACTTGATAAAGCTTTATTAGAAAATATAAAAAATAATTTCCGAGAAAATCCAATCTTCATGGATGCAGTGGGCAAAAGTGACTTTACCTTTACTAGGACAAAAAAGAATTCTAATTTAAATCTATTAAAAAAAATTATAGAAAAAAAGAAGTTCCAAATACAACAATTAGTCCAATCCATATCCTACACTGAAGAAGAATCCATTAAAAAATATATTTTTAAAGAAATAAAAACTTTGGAGGAAGACCTGAATGAATTAGAATGTAAGTATAAAATCTTATACAACAAATTAAATACGCAATCGAGTAAATTTAATATTGGCCATTTAGTAAATACCCTAGGAAATTTTCATAAATTAATAGATTTATTGAGTAATGTGGAAAAAACTGACTTGATCAATAGTTTAATAGAAAAAGTAATTTGGGACGGAAATACGGTAGAAGTAGTTTTTGTAGGCTCTACTAAAAAAAAAAGGTTCATGTAAAAAGGATTGGAAATAAAATCTCCAATCCTTTTTTATATTTCTTCTTAATGTTTCCATTAAATAAGTATAGCATTTTCTATACATCTAGCAGCATAAGTAGCCAATCTAGTACCCTTATTCCTATCAAAAGAAGTTATAGCTTTTATCAAACCAATAGTACCAATAGAAATAAGATCATCCATTTCTCGTCCCGTATTGTGGTATTTTTTCACAATGTGTGCAACTAACCTTAAGTTCCTTTCCACTAAAACATTTTTTGCCTCTTCATCTCCTTCTTCGTATTTTTGTAAATATTCATTTTCTTCTTCTGATGTAAGTGGAGTAGGAAAAGAATTATTACTTGATACATATGAAACAAGCATATACAGTGGTTTAATCATAACAATAGATACAGTAGTAAATAAACTCAACATTCCTATGCACACCTCCTAAAACCCATCACTTTTAAATTATATGTAGAAAAATAAGATTTTGTGCATGTCTTTAATGTATTTTTTCTATTTCATCTACTATATCTTTGAATAAGGGCGCTGCCACTTGACCTCCTGATCCACCATCCTCTATACATATACTCACGACATATTTGGGGTTATTATAAGGATAAAACCCTGTAAACCAGGCATGTACCACATCTTTGCCATTTACAGTGGATTGAGCAGAACCAGTTTTTCCTGCAATACTTATATTTTTGTCATATATATTTTTTGCTGTGCCATTTACAACGACCTCTTTCATCATTTTCTTTAACTTTACTGCTATGGATTTATCTATTACTACATTGCTAGGATATTTTTCTATAATTTGCCTATTATTTTGATCAACAATTTCTTTTAACAGGTGTACCCCCCTATCAATACCATCATTTGCTACTATATTAGTCATCTTTGCAACTTGTATTAAAGTACTTTCAATTGGCCCTTGACCTATTGATATATTACCTATGCCAGATCCCTTAATATAATCAATATTAGGAAGAATTCCTTGGCTCTCTTCATCTAATTCAATTTCAGTTTTTTTTCCAAATCCTAATTTTCTTGCCATATTCAATATATTTTCTCCACCTATTTCTTGTCCTAACTTTATAAAATATGAATTACAAGATTTACTAAAAGCCTCTTTCATATGGATATGTCCATGGCCTCCAGACTTATAGCTATGACACTTAATTACTATCTCATCTATTTCTTCATATCCATCACAAAAATAAGATTTATCCATATCTACCCTAGCCTCTAGGGCTGCTGCTGTTACCACAATCTTGAATATGGACCCAGGTGGATAAGAAACCTGTATAGCCCTATTATAAAACTCTTTATCTTTTTTACACAAATATGAAGCTATGTCTAATGGATTAAAATTAGGTCTACTGGCCATAGCTAATACATTTCCTGTTTTAGTATCTAAGACAACTACACTACCTTTGTTAAATTTATCATCCAGCTTTTCTTCTACTATTCCTTGGATTTTTCCATCTATAGTAGTTATAATATCTTTTCCACCTTTATCCTTCAGTTCTTTTGATTTTTCAATACCTAATATTCTTCTCTTTTGTGCATCTACAACTACTTCCATTTTCTTTTCTTGGCCCTCTGTTAAGATATTATTATATTTTCTCTCTAATCCATATTGACCCTTATTATCTGCCATATTTATATACCCGATTAAATGTGCTGCCCTTTGATTTTCTTCATACCTCTCTTCGTAAGCTACAATAAATAAACCCTTCTCCCTTTCTAATATTTTAATTATATCCGTATTATAATCCTTAATTTTTAAATCTAATATTCTCTTTAAGGTTAATTTGTTTTTTATGTTAATACCAGTAATTTCCTCAATTTTACTAAGATTTTCTTTGTCAGGCAAAAAAATTTCTGGATATATAATCATATGTTGACTTCTTACCCTATTAGTTAAGGGATTCATATTAGTATCATATATAGTACCTCTTTTAATGCCTATTGGTATTTCCTTGACTCTTTGACTATTAGCTAAGGATTCATAGGTTTTACCTACTATAACTTGTATATAAAATAATCTTACCATTAGTCCCATCATCATAAAACTAAATACTGTGGCAACTATTTTAACCCTATTATATTCTCTCTTTTTTTTATTTTCTCTTCTACCCATATAAAATCCCTCCTTCATATGACACATTTTAATTTTATCCATATAAAGGAGGGGCTATACTATACTTTATTTTATTTTATATTCTTCACCATGTTGTTTCTCATAAATTATAGATTTTACTTTTGATACCATAATATCTATAGCTACCTTATTATATCCACCCTCTGGAATAATAATATCAGCATATCTTTTGCTAGGTTCTATAAATTGAAGATGGGCTGGTCTTACAGTGGACAAATATTGACTAATCACTGATTCTAATGTTCTTCCCCTTTCATTTATATCTCTTGTTATCCTTCTAACGATTCTCACATCTGCATCTGTATCTACAAATATTTTAATATCCATAAGTTCTCTTAATTTTTCATCTTCTAAAATCATAATTCCTTCTAAAATAATAATATCTTTAGGATACACTGTAACAGTTTTAGTTTCTCTAGTATGCTTAGAAAAATTATATATGGGCTTTTCTATAGGCTTATTGTTAAGTAAATCTACTAAATGCTTATTTAATAAATCCGTATCAAAAGCCAGAGGATGATCATAATTAGTCTTAACTCTTTCCTCCATAGATATATGAGTTTGATCCTTATAGTATGAATCTTGTTCTATTATTGATATGTTTGTTTGAGGAAGACTTTCAAATACAGCCTTTGCAACTGTACTTTTTCCTGATCCTGTTCCTCCTGTAATTCCTATTACTATGGGTCTACTCAATTTAATCATCCTTTCTAGGTCTTCTAAATATATAATATTTTTCCACAGGTGTATCCATCTTAATCTTTATAATCTGTTTTGCATGAGGTGCCACTTGGATTGCCTCATTCTTGTCATTTAACATTACTTCAATAGTTTGGTTGAAATTTTCTATGCTAGGACCCATTATCTCTACTTCTTCTCCTCTGAAAATTCTATTTCGTTGTTCTACAGTTGCAAGTTTAGTTTCACTATCATAATCTAGAACAACTCCGATGAAGTCATAATCACGCACATAGGAACTACTTCCATAATGCTGCTCTGTATGGGTTGGCCTCTGAAAATAAAAACCTGTTGAAAAATCTCTATGACTAGCTTTTTTGATTTCATCTAGCCACTTTGGATTAAACTTGAAATTTTCTTTATCTCTATAATATGTATCTATAGCCTTCCTATATACAGAAACTATGTTAGCCACATAATAGGCACTTTTCATTCTTCCTTCAATTTTAAGACTGTATATACCTGATTCTATTACTTTATCTAAATGCTCTATCATACACAGGTCCTTAGAGTTGAAGAAGTATGTTCCCTTTTCATTCTCTTCAACCTTGTAATATTCTCCTGGCCTTTTCTCTTCTACTAAATAATAATTCCATCTACATGATTGAGCGCAGTCTCCCTTATTAGCATCCCTATTTGTCATATAATTGCTAAGTAAGCATCTTCCAGAATAAGAGATACACATGGCACCATGGATAAAGGCCTCAAACTCTAAATCATCATCTGTCTTTTCCCTAATCTCTTTCATTTCCTTTAATGATAATTCTCTGGCTAAAACTACCCTCTTTATTCCTTGTTTATGCCAGAAGTTAGCACTCATATAGTTAGTATTATTAGCTTGAGTACTTAAGTGAACCTCCATATTAGGAATATACTCTTTTACGTACATTAAAGTACCTGGATCTGATAATATTACTGCATCTACGCCTATTTCTTCTAACTTGCTTAAATAGTCAGGGAGTTCATTAAGATCGTCATTATGGGGAATAATATTTAAGGTAACATATACTTTTTTACCCCTTTCATGGGCAAATTCAATTCCAGCCTTCATATCTTCTAGTGAAAAGTTCTTCGCACTAGCTCTTAGGCCAAATATCTGTCCTCCTATATAAACGGCATCTGCTCCATATACAATTGCCATTTTTAATCTCTCTAAATCACCTGCTGGAGCTAACAATTCTACTTTTTTCATAAATTTTCCTCCTAGCCTTTATAACTTATGGCAACACCATCACCAATTGGTATTACACATGTGGTTAATTCATCCTTTTTGTTGATATAATCAATATAAGTTCTCATTCTTTTTACTATAGTTTTTTTTCTTCTCACTACATATTCATCAGTGGCTATCATTCCCTTGTATAGTACATTATCAGAAATTAGAACTCCTCCAGATTTTAATTTGTCTATGCTCAATTCCAAAAAATTCATGTACTGTCCCTTTGCCGCATCTAAAAAAATCATGTCAAATTGTCCATCCACATGTTCTAAAACTTCCTCTGCACTACCTTCTATGATTTTTATTCTCTCTTTTAATCCAGCCTTATCTATATAATTAGTAGCCTCACTTACTCGATCTGCTCGCCTTTCTATTGTAACTATTTGCCTATCATCATCATCCTTGCATAATACTATTGAAGAATATCCAATTGCCGTTCCAACTTCTAATATCCTTTTAGGCTTATGAATTTTCACAAGTACTTCTAACAACTTAGCTACTTCCGGTTGTACAATGGGCACATGGTTTTCTTCAGCATAGATTTCCATTTCCTTCAAAAGACCATCATATCTTTTTATATTATTTCTTATGTATTCTTCTACTACTTCGTTAACTATATTACTCAAAATGTATTAATCCTCCTTGCACTTTATAAAAACTAATACGTCAACGTATTAGTTTTTATGTTAGCTTCTATTTTTATCCTTTAAATGACCCTTATAGGTTTTGTTAAAATAATGTTGTCCATTTTTTCCAACCACAAAATATAAATATTCCGTATCAGCAGGATTTAAAGCAGCTCTAATGGATACCCTTCCTGGTGAAGCTATAGGTCCCTGTGGTAACCCAGCATAAAGATATGTGTTATATTTAGAATCTATTTGAGTATCCTTTATTGATAATTTAGGTTTTCTTTCTTTTAAAATATATTGTACTGTAGCACAAGATTGTAATTTCATATTTTTATCTATCCTATTATAAAACACACTTGCAACTAAGGGTCTCTCCTCATCGTATTTAGCTTCCCTTTCTATGACAGAGCCTATTGTAATTAGTTCTCTAATTGTCATATTTCTGTCTATACTTTTATTTTTATACTCTTCATAGAAAACATCATCAAATCTTTCAAGCATCTTTGTAATAATTTCATATTCACTAGCACCCTCATATACTTCATAGGTATCTGGAAATAAAAAACCTTCAAGTCTATTCTCACCCTTTGGAATATCCTTTAGAAATTCGTACTCAAAATTCCCCTCATTAACCAATTTATAAAATTTTTCTTTATCTATTAAATTCATACTTACAAGTCTATCTGCAATTTGCCTTAATTCAAATCCTTCTGGTATTGTAAATTTCACAGTATTTTTTACTACATTTCCTTGTACCATTTCCCCAATAATTTCTTTTACATTCATATTTTTAGACAATATATATTTCCCTGCTTTTAATTTGCCATTAGTATGTGATAATTTATTTAATACTCTAAAAGCAGTAGTATTCTTAATTAATTCTTCATCTTTTAGTATGTTCCCAATCTGCCCTGTTGATACACCTTTAGGAATACTGACTAATATCTTACTATTGTCATTAGGATTTACTGGACCTATTTGAATTTTGTAGTATATAGTTAAGGTAAATATAACACATATCACTATGCCTAAAATAAAAATTCCTTTTTTGTTTTTCATTCTAACGCCTCCAACGACTCAAATCCTATCTAATCTATTATACATTTATCTACATGTATTTACAAGATTTTATATTAATTAAGTAAAAAAACTATTAAAGAGGATTCTTTAATAGTTTTTTTAATATTGTCTAATACTATTCTTTTGTTTTTATTTCTTTGCCTATTATTGTATATGTATTATACTTCCATAATAATAGGTAATATCATTGGACTTCTCTTTGTTTTTTCGTATAAGAAACCTCTTAAGCTATCTTTTATGGATGATTTTAGTACGGCCCATTCCCTTGTACCATTACTTTCACATATTTGTAGTGCATTTTTAACCACATTTCTAGCTTCTTCCATAAGAACCTCAGATTCCCTAACATATACAAATCCTCTAGAAATAATATCTGGGCCTGAAACTACATGTCCATTTTCCTTTGTTATAGTGACTACAACCACCATTAACCCATCTTCTGACAAGTGTTTTCTGTCCCTTAATACTATATTTCCCACATCTCCAACGCCAAGTCCATCTACTAGTATTTTTCCAGCAGTTACACTTCCTGCAATTCGTGCATGATCCTTTGAAATCTCCACAACCTGCCCTGTTTCTATAGTGAAGATATTTTCTTTTGGCATTCCAAGACTTTCAGCCAATTTTCCGTGCTGTCTCAAATGTCTGTATTCTCCATGAACTGGTATAAAAAATTTAGGTTTAACTAAAGCATGCATAATTTTTAATTCTTCTTGACATGCATGGCCTGATACATGTACATCTGCTAGGGCTTCATATATTACATTGGCTCCCTTTTCGAATAATTGGTTTATAACTCTAGCTACGGTTTTTTCATTTCCTGGAATCGGAGTGGCTGATAATATTACTAAATCACCTGGATGTATCTCTAACTTCCTGTGTTCAGATGAAGCCATTCGTGATAATGCTGACATAGGCTCTCCTTGACTGCCTGTAGTTATGACCACAATTTCATTATCTGGATATTTATTAATATCATTTATATCAATTAATATATCATCTGCAACTTTCAAGTATCCTAGTTCCATAGCCACGTTTACCACATTTACCATACTTCTTCCTGATACAGATACTTTTCTATTGAATTTATGGGCTGCATCAAAAATTTGCTGAACCCTATGAACATTAGAGGCAAAAGTAGCTACTATTATCCTTTGAGTTGCATTTCTAAATATGTTTTCAAAAGTTACTCCAACAGTTCTCTCTGACATGGTATATCCAGGCCTTTCCACATTTGTAGAATCTGCCAATAATAAGAGTACTCCTTTTTTTCCAAGTTCTGCTAACCTATGGAAATCTATTGGTTCACCATCTATTGGGGTAAAATCTATTTTAAAGTCTCCCGTATGTACAATAACCCCAACTGGCGTATGAATAGCTAAACATACTGCGTCTGCAATAGAATGGCTTGTCTTCATGAATTCAACCTTATAATTTCCTAATTTGATAGTATCTCCTGGTTTTACTATATTAGTCTGAACACTAGATATGAGTTTATGTTCTTTTAATTTATTCTCAACTAGTCCTAAAGTTAATTTAGTTCCATAGATTGGTACATTCAATCGCTTTAGAACATAAGGCAATGCTCCAATATGATCTTCATGTCCATGAGTTAAAACAATCCCTCTAACCTTATCTTTATTCTTAATTAGATAAGTTATATCCGGTATAACAATATCGATTCCTAGCATGTCGTCTTCAGGAAAACTCATTCCACAGTCTACCACTATAATGTCATCCTTATATTCAAAGGCCATCATATTTTTACCAATTTCATTCAATCCGCCAAGAGGAATTACTTTAACTTTTGCTGTTCTCCTTGCCACAATTATCACTCTCCTTATATTTTGGTGTATCTATATTTTAATTATTATAAAGTCTAAATTGAGCCGTACACTTTAACACTTATTTAATTATACTTGATTTGGAATATGTTAGCAATGTTTTAAACTCTCTTACTATATATTATTATTGCTCACTTTAATCATATGTAAACCCTATGATTAAATTATGAATATTATTTATTATAAAAAATCCAATTCTATACATAAAGCCCTTATATTCAAACAATAAAATCCTGTAACTTTTAGCTACAGGATTTATTACATTTAGAACAATGACCAAAAAACTTAACTTTGTGATCACTTATTGTGAAATTGTAATTTCTTTCAATTTCTGATTCTAATTCATCTAATAGATCTACTCCCACTTCTATTATAGCCCCACATTTTGTGCATATCAAATGATGATGTTGATGATTGTCGTCATCGTTATTTAACTCATATCTACTACATCCATCATCTAAATTTATTTTTGAAATTATATCTAACTCATCTAATAATTGTAAAGTTCTATATACCGTAGCCAATCCAATTTCTGGACACTTCTCTTTAACTATATCATATATTTCTTCCGTACTCAAATGTTTTCCCTTGTTTTCTATAACAGTATCTAAGGTGGCTCTACGTTGAGGAGTTAACTTATACCCCTTTTCCTTAAGCCTATCTTTAACAGTATCCATTATCTCATTCACATTTACACCTCTTTATTATTAATATATAGTTCCTATTATCTTTATTAACTTATTCATTAAAATCATCAATTACTCTCATAATAATTGATTCATCAGTAACTAATTCAAGAATTTGATTTTCAATATTTAATACCTTAAATACTAATATCCCTTCTTCTTCATTGTCATCTAAAGGCATTAATATGGCATAAGTATCATTTTCCATTTCAACCATATCTATTATCTGAAATTTTATTTCTTTGTCATTTTCATCTACTAAGCTTATATATCCATTTTTCATCATATTCACCTCTATTTTCTATTTTTGTGCATCCAAGTATCCTTGTAATATGTAGTTAGCAGCCACCATATCAATTACTTTTTTTCTCTTCTTTCTACTTACATCTGCTCCAATAAGCATTTTTTCTGCCGATACAGTAGTAAGTCTCTCATCCCACATTATGATTTCAACTTTAAACCTTCTTTTTATACCTTCTACAAACTCTAATACTTTTTCACCCTGTGGTCCTAAGGTTCCGTTCATATTCTTGGGTAAACCAACTACTAATTTGGACACTTCTTTTTCTTTTATAAGCTCTCCCAATCTTTTATAATCTGATTTCAAGTTGGTTCTTCTAATGGTCTCCACACCTTGTGCAGTCCATCCCATAAGATCACTTACTGATATTCCAATAGTTTTATCTCCTACGTCTAATCCCATTGTTCTCATTTTTATACCTCATCTCTAGACTATTTTTATGCAAAATTGTGGACAATATTTACTACAATATCCGCATAAAACACATTTTTCTTTTTTCACCATAAGCTTTCCTTCTACAATCCCTAGTGCCTTGTGATTACAATGTTTTACACATTCACCACAGGCTTCACACCAAAAGTCTATATGTAACTTTCTTTCTTTGGTAGAAATCCTATTTACTATTTCCTTAGGGATTTCCTTGTTTTCAAATTTATTTACATTATATATTACTTCTTCAACCGTTTGCATTCCCACAGCAATAGAATGTAATTCTTCTATGTTTAAAACATAATCTAATGAAGCAGGTACATCCTTTATAAGATTTCCTCCTCCAATGGGTTTCATACCATAGATGCCTTTACCATTAGTATATGCCTTTTTTATGGCTTCTAACATATCTTTTACTGTTCCATCTTGAATCCCTACACCAGCCTTATTTATGATTGGATGAATAATGTCAATCTCATCCATTTTACTTGCCACTTCTACAGCTCTAACCGTATGAGTAGATAGGCCCACAGCTTTTATAATCCCCTTTTCTTTTAAATTTAAATAGTATTCTAAGGCTTCATAATGGCCCCTTATAGTGTGCTCACTTTCTTGTTCATGCAATAAAAAAATATCTAATACATCCCTATCAAGTTCTCTACGGGCCTTTTCTATACTATTTTTAGCTGTCACCTTATCATAAGCATATGATTTACTTCCTATTATAATATGATTTTCCTTGTAAATTTTTAATGCTTCTCTTATATATGAATAAGTTTCATACAATTCAGCCGTATCAATAAAGTTTACTCCACGTTTAAAGGCTTCCACCATTACATTAGCACCTTCATTAATGGATAGATTGGCTTGAAGAGGACCTACTGTTAGGCCTCCAAAGCACAATCTAGATACTATTAAATCCGTATTTCCTAATTTTTTATATTCCATTGTTTACTCCCGTAATCTATCTTCTTCCATATAGAATATCAAATATAAGATACTCATACCTAAAAATATTATTCCAGTAGCTGCTGCTACTACTCCAGAATCGTTTACTAAAAAGGCAACCATGCAGGCACAAAGTATACCTGAAAATCCCTTAGCTAGATTTGGATATTTATTAGATAATCTAGATATGGTTCCTGTTGGCTTATAAAATAGAACTCCTATGATTAGGATTGTACTAATTAAAACCTTACTCCATACGGTAATTCTAATTAATCTTAAATTCATGCTAATTTTTCTATTTATTATTCTTATAACTTCAATAGGCCCCTCTTTTATGATCTTCATAACAGCTCTTCCTAAATGTGACCCTCCGTTTAATACTTTTATATCTATATATGCCAATATACCCACAATAACTACCACACTAACACCTATAATAACAAAATGCTTTAATCTTATCTTCACATTATAAAGTCTAAGGGTAACAAATATAAATGCACATATGGCCGTAATAGTACCTCCCACATTAGCACCTAATTTAGGAAAACCCATAATTATGATTAGTATAGTAAATAAAGTTATAGTATTTATTCTTTTAATGGAAAATCTATCTAATAGAGCCGTGGCAAAAACTAAACTAGCTCCAATTAGAACTCCCATAAATTCATTTCCTATACCATAATATCTAGCACCTATTATAGGATCATATCCTAACAATGATTTCTTTATTAGGGTAGCCCCTGTGCATATATCCACCATAAGAGATATAGTAGTGACACCTGATAATATTAAAATACCATCTAATGGTTTTTTCTCCATTTTCTTAGCTACCATGGTAAGTAGTATAGTTCCGCCTATTACTAGTCCATAGGTAATATAAATGTTATATATGCCAAATAGAGGTATGATCAATAATACTACTGGTACAGCCATAGTACTAAGCAATACATTAGTATAATATTTAATTCCTTTACTACTAATTTTATCTTTAAATAAGATTAAGATTAAGCCTACTAAAGATATAACTATTTCAAAAATAGCAAAGGTAGATAATACTGGATATCTATTCTTTGATACTAAAACTGTATCTTTATATAGTTTTTCAACATATTCCATATTCTTATCTTTAGGAATGGATATTAAATCCTTACCACTCATATTTTCAGCTTCTAACTTAAAACTGCTTAATATATGGGCAGCCACATCTATATTTCCTACTATAGCTTTTCTCCTAGTAGTATTGGAGTATACTATTCCTTTTTCTATATTATTTCCTGCTAAAATTATAGGTGTAAGTTTTTCCCCCTTCTTCATATGCCCTTTAGATGGGTATGGGTTTAATATTATGACTTCATCATTTTTCAAGTCCATTTGGGTCATACATTCCTTTATGAAATTGTCTATATTTTCTAAAACTATTTCTCTTTTACTTATGTAAGCTTCATTAGTCATATTTGACTTATAATCTTCTAATCTGTATAAGTCTCCAATTTCAACAACTATAAAATCAGCCTTTTGATAATAATCTTTAAATTTTAATTTCATATATTCATAGTCTTCTCTTATACCAAAGGCATAATATAGATCCTGTTTAAATATACTTTCATCAATTGTCCCAAAATCCGTATATCCATCCTTATCCATAGTTATACTTGGCGCAATTCTTAATTGATTGCTAATATCTAAATTTCCTATGACAGCAGTTTTTTTATTAATCCCATGTAATGCTTCACCTAATGCTCCTGGCTGGGCCCCAAAATCTCCATATTCATTTATTTTTTCTAACCTTGCCTGGTCTAAGTTTATGATGCCACCATCTTTTTTAAGTGAACGACCTGTTCTAAATTTATAGATTTTTTTTAAATCCTCGTCTAATTTTTCAAATTTAAAACTTCCAGATGATGCATCTGCCCTAGTTCCCGTTCCAATAGTTAAGTAAGATTTATATAAACTATAGCCACCAGCTGATTTAGAATTCATAAGACCAATAGATCCTGTGTTTATTAATTCATTAGTACTATCCATACTCTTTAAATCATCAAAATTCATATAAGTAGTTACAAACATGACTACTTTTTTATCCTTATTTGCCTCTCCATAAGCCGTATTAAAAAGAACAAGCATAAATACTAGTAGGCAACTTATCAAAATTTTATTTTTCAACTACTACTTCTACTCCTTTTCTAGGTAAGTATTTAATATTTCCTCTAACAATTCATCTCTTTCCAATTTTCTTATCAAACTTCTAGCATTATTATGGCTAGTTATGTAAGTTGGATCTCCAGACAGTATATATCCAACTAATTGGTTTATGGGATTGTATCCTTTTTCTTTCAAAGCCTTGTACACGCTCTTTATTATTTCTTCAGCTTCATTAATTTGTTCCTTTTGTACCTCATCTAATTTCATTGTATAGTTCATGTTTTTTTCACTCACATATACCACTCCTTTTATAATCGGATATGTCCATTTAACCATATTATATCATATATAAATTTTAGTGGACTACCCTAGCCCACTAAAATTTGTTTTTATTTAAAAAGATTTTTCTATTTTATTTGTTCCTTTACTACTTCTTTAACCTTATCTAAAGCTTCACGGATTTTAGATGGGTCCTTTGCTCCGGCTTGAGCCATGTTTGGTCTTCCTCCACCGCCACCGCCAGCAATTTTTGCAATAGTCTTAATAACATTACCTGCATGTATACCCTTGTCCACTGCATCCTTTGTGGCCATGGCTACAAAACTTACTTTGCCTTCATTTTCAGTAGCTAATACAACTAATCCAGATCCCAATTTGTCCTTTAGCTTATCTCCTATAGTTCTTAATGCATTCATATCTAATCCCATAATCTTATTAGATATAACATTAATTCCTTCTATTACTTCTACACTATTAATAATATCATCTAAAGAAGACGATGCTAATTTATTCTTTAGGTCATTTATTTCCTTTTCATAGGATTTTAATTCATTTACTAATTGTTCTACTTTTTTGTTTACATCCTTTGGGTTAGATTTAGTAATCTTTGCAATCTCATTTAATTGAATCTCTTTATCTCTTGTATACTCATATGCACCAAATCCAGTTATAGCTTCTATTCTTCTAATACCTGCTGCAACTCCACCTTCACTTACTATTTTGAATAATCCAATTTGTCCCACATTTGATACATGGGTCCCACCACACAATTCGATACTATATTTGTCCATTGAGACTACACGTACCTTTTCTCCATATTTTTCACCAAACAATGCTGTTGCACCCTTTTCTCTTGCTTCGCTTATGGACATTTCTTCAGTTTCTACCTTTAAACCATCTAATATTCTTTCATTGACTATCCTTTCAACAGTTTCAACTTCATCCTTAGTTAAAGATGTGAAATGTGAGAAGTCAAATCTAAGTCTATCTGCAGATACTAATGAACCCGATTGTTCTACGTGACTACCTAGCACTTCTTTTAAAGCCTTGTGTATTAAATGGGTAGCACTGTGGTTTCTTGCAGAGTTTAATCTGTTATTCATATGTATTTTAGCCATTACTTTGTCATTTTTACTCACTGAACCTTCTTTAATTTCTCCCACATGTAAAATCAATTCATTATTACCTTTTTTACAATCATAAATTTCTATTTTACATGAATCAGTTTCAATTATTCCCTTATCTCCTAGCTGACCTCCACCTTCTGGATAAAATGGGGTTTTATCTAATATTAATGTAACCTTATCAGAAGCTTGAGCTTTATCCACTAATTCATTATCCTTTACTATATTTAGCAATTGAACTTCCACTTCATAGTTGTCATATCCAACAAATTCCGTTTTCATACTATCATCTATTTTTGAAAATACATCTTCTTTCCAAGCTTCTAAACTATCATCCGTTCTAGCAGATCTAGCTCTCTGTCTTTGAAGTTCCATTTCCTCTTTAAATTTTTCTTCATCAACTTCAAGACCTTCTTCTTCTAATATTTCTTTAGTTAATTCAAGGGGGAATCCATAAGTATCATATAGTTTAAATGCTTTCTCTCCTGATAATACTTTATTTTTTTCTTTTCTAAGATCTTCTATGTATTCTTTTAATATTTCACTGCCTTGATCTATAGTCTCTTGAAACCTTTCTTCTTCTATAGAAATTACCTTCTTAATGTAATCTTGTCTTTCTTCTAATTGGCCATATGCTACCTTTGAAACTTCTATTACCTTATCAACTAAATCGTTTAAGAAGGCTCCTTTAATACCTAGTAATTTTCCATGTCTAGCCGCACGTCTTAGTAGTCTTCTCAGTACATAGCCACGGCCCTCATTACTTGGCATTATTCCATCACATACCATAAATGACACGGATCTAATGTGATCTGTTATTATTCTAATTGAAGTATCAGTTTTTTCATCCCTACCATATTCTGCTTTACTTATATCTAATACAGCATCTAAAATGGCCCTTATAGTATCTACTTCAAATATGGAATCCACATCTTGCATTATACATGCTACTCTCTCTAAACCCATTCCCGTATCGATATTAGGATTAGGTAGTGGATTATAAGTACCTGCTTCATCTTTGTTGTATTGAGTAAATACGTGGTTCCAAAACTCTACATATCTATCACAGTCACATCCTGGTTTACAATCTACACAGCCACATCCATACTTTTCCCCTCTATCATAATAGATTTCAGAACATGGACCACAAGGACCTACTCCTATTTCCCAAAAGTTATCTTCTTTTCCTAATCTTACTATCCTATCTTTAGATACACCAATTTCTTCACTCCATATTTCATAAGATTCATCATCATCTAAGTACACACTCACCCACAATTTTTCTACAGGCATATTTAAATGTTTTGTTACAAATTCCCATCCCCAACCTATGGACTCTCTTTTAAAATAATCTCCAAAAGAGAAATTTCCTAACATTTCAAAGAAAGTTGCATGACGGGCAGTCTTTCCTACATTTTCAATATCTCCTGTTCTTATACACTTTTGGCATGTGGCCATTCTGTTTTTAGGAGGAGTTTCTACTCCCATGAAATATTTCTTTAAAGGAGCCATTCCTGCACTAATAAGTAGTAAACTTTTATCTCCTTGAGGAACTAAAGAATAGCTTTCCCTTGCATAATGATCTTTGCTTTCAAAAAAATCCAAGAACTTTTTTCTTATTTCATTTAAACCCATTTTTTCCATTTTCACACTCTCCTTTTTTCAAAAAAAAGATACTCTCATCCCCTGGGATAGGGACGAGAATATCTCGCGGTACCACCCTACTTATTACACATTTATTGTAATCTCTTAGTAAGAGCATTATAACGTATGCTACTCGTTAACCTCTACTTTTATTTTCAAAGTTAATACTCCAAAGCTGCTTCTACCTTATCCGAATGGAGATTTCTCAGCCATGAATCTCTTCTCTGTGAATTGAAATAAAGTATACTCTTCTTTTTCATAGTATTTTTTATATTTTAAATTTAACTTTAGTAGATTATATAAAAATTAGAACTATTTGTCAACGCATATTCTTACAGAATGCTTCTTACTATGCCCATCATATCATTTGCCTTGTTCATTGCATTATGGCTTCTTTTCATTAATTTATGGCCCCTTCTCATTAGCTTTCTTCTTTGACGGGGGCTTATATTATTAGCCATATAAGCACTTGTAGCCATTCCTATCATACCACCAGCAATAATTCCATACATAAATTTATTTCTCATAGTTATACTCCTTTTTATAATTTAATTTTTTTATATAGTGTTGTTATTTTTCCACTTTAAAATTTAAAAAATTCAACAAGTACACTAGAAAATATTTGATATATTATATTGCTTTGGTTATAGTTCCCCCACCTAATAATAAATCCCCATCATAAAACACTACAGCTTGGCCCGGTGTTATGGCCCTTTGATCTTCCTCAAATAAAACTTTCACAAAATCATTACTATGATGATATAACTTTGCTTTTGATGGGTTTGAATTGTATCTTATTTGGCACTCAACTTCTAAACCATCTACAAATTCATGTAAATGTATGAAATTTACATTTTCTGCAATTAATCCCTTATTAAATACATCCTTGTTATCTCCTAATACCACTTCATTTTTAACTGAATCTATTTTAACCACATAAGTGGGTTTTCCTAAAGCAATGCCAAGACCCTTTCTTTGGCCTACGGTATAATGAACAATTCCTTTGTGTTCTCCTACTACATTTCCTTCTATATCTACGAATTTTCCCTTTTTAATCTTTTCTCCACGCTCTTCTTCTATGAATCTTCCATAATTGTCATCTTCAACAAAACATATTTCTTGACTATCAGGTTTTGCTGCCGTATCTAATCCTAGATCAATTGCTATTTTTCTAACCTCTTGCTTTGATGAAAATTCTCCTAAGGGCATTAATATATGCTTTACTTGATCTTGAGTCAGATTATACAATGCATAAGTTTGATCTTTTTTAACAGAATTAGATTTTTTAATTATAGATTTATTTATTTTTTCATCATGATAAATTTTAGCATAATGACCTGTAGCCACATAGTATGCTCCTAATTGATGGGCTTTCTTTAGTAATTCCTCAAATTTTAAATATTTATTACAAGCAATACATGGATTTGGTGTTCTACCATTCATATATTCATCCACAAAATAGTCTATTACTTTTTTTTCAAAAACTTCTTTAAAATTCACAACGTAAAAGGGAATATCTAATTTATTAGCAACCCTTCTTGCATCGTCAACTGCTGATAAGCCACAACATCCCCCTTCTTTTTCCTGAAAATCCTCTCCCTTTTCTGGCCACACGTTCATCATTATTCCAATTACATCATATCCTTGTTTTTTTAATAGATATGCAGCTACCGAACTATCTACACCGCCACTCATTCCTATTATAACTCTTTTTTTATCTAAATTTTCCATCTTAATCACCTACTATTTTTAGTTTTATCTCTTGTTTCTATATTATTCTAACATATACAATAAAAATTAAAAGCTCAGTATTCTCTGAGCTTTTAATTTTTATAGCTTTTTATTAATTTTACTCATGATCATGTCCATGATCATGGTGATCTTCATCTGGATTAAAATCTTTTAATTCATCAAATTCTAATCCATTTTCTTGAGCATAATTTAATATGGCACTTTTTATGGCCTGTTCTGCTAAAACAGAACAGTGTATCTTCGGTGCTGGAAGACCATCTAGTTCACTTACAACCTGTCTATTTGTAAGTTTTAAAGCTTCCTCTACACTTTTGCCCTTAATCATTTCTGTAGCCACACTAGAACTTGCTATAGCAGATCCACATCCAAATGTTTTAAACTTAACATCTTCAATAATTCCATCTTTGATATCTAAATAAATTTTCATTATGTCTCCACATTTAGCATTTCCAACTTGTCCTACTCCTGAGGCATTGTCTATTTCTCCCACATTTCTAGGATTCATAAAATGATCCATAACCTTTTCTGTATACATTACTTTTGTCCTCCTTTTAAAACATCTTCATATAATGGTGACATCATTCTTAATCTATCCACTATTTTAGGTAAGTTTTCTAAGACATAATCAACGTCTTGTTCAGTAGTAAAATCACCTATACTTAATCTAAGTGAACCGTGTGCAATTTCATGGGGTAACCCTATAGCCATAAGTACATGGGATGGATCTAAAGACCCAGATGTGCAAGCAGAACCACTTGAACCAGCCACTCCAATTAAATCTAAGCTTAACAATAAGGATTCTCCCTCTATGAACTCAAATACAAAATTCACATTTCCAGGTAGTCTATCTATAGGATGACCATTTAGTCTTACATATTTTATTTTTTCCCTTATACCATCTATAAGCTTATCTCTTAACCCCTTGATTTTGGCCACGTGTTCGTCTAAGTTTTCAGTAGCCATTTCAGCAGCTTTTCCAAAACCTACGATACCTGCAACATTTTCAGTACCTGCCCTTCTTCGTCTTTCTTGAGCTCCACCATGTATGAAAGAAAATAACTTTGTACCTTTTCTTACATATAGGGCTCCCACGCCTTTTGGACCATATATCTTATGAGCAGATACACTAAGTAGATCTATATTCAATTCATTTACATCTATATCTACATTTCCAAGGGCCTGTACTGCATCCGTATGAAAATATATTTTATGTTCCTTAGCAATTTCTCCAATTTCTTTAATAGGTTGTATAGTTCCTATTTCATTATTAGCAAACATAATAGTTATAAGAATAGTTTCATCTGTTATAGCTTTCTTTAAATCTTCTATTCTTATTTGTCCATACTCATCCACATCTAGATAAGTCACCTTAAATCCTTCTTTTTCTAGATATTCACAAGTATGTAATACTGCATGGTGTTCAATATTACTTGTTATTATATGTTTGCCCTTGTTTTTATTAGCATATGCAATTCCTTTTATTGCCCAGTTATCAGCTTCTGAACCTCCCCCTGTGAAAAATATTTCATCAGTTTTAGCTCCAATCGCCTTAGCTATCTGACCTCTAGCAGTGTCAATAGCTTGTTTACCTTCTCTACCATAAGAATACACACTAGATGGATTCCCAAAAGATTCTGTAAAATAAGGCTTCATAGCCTGAAAAATCTCCTCTTTAACTGGTGTTGTGGCAGCATAATCTAAATAAATTCTTTTGTTCATTTTTATAAGCCCCCTAGCTATATATAATACATATATCCTTCATCAGAAGTCATTTTATCATGGTCATCAATCATATCTTGTAAGGTAATATTATCTACTACATCATTAATACTATCCCTAATTTTTTCCCATATTGTTCTTGTAACACAACAACCAGCTCTGTTACAATCATGGCCTTTATCCTCATTTTCTATAACACAATCAGATGGTGCCAGTGGCCCTTCTAGCGTACGAATAATTTCTCCTACAGTTATTTCATCAGGATTTCTAGCTAATACATATCCACCTTGTGCTCCTCTGATACTTCTAACTAATTCAGCTTTTCTTAAAGTTGAAAATAACTGTTCTAAATAATGGTTGGAAAGGTTTTGCTTCTCTGCAATTATATTTAGGGACGTTGGACCATTTCCATGGGCAAGTGCAAGCTCAAACATGGCTTTTACTCCATATCTTCCCTTAGTTGATAATTTCATTTAACCACTCCCTCTAAATCCTAAGTAAATTACTCAGAATTCATATCTAAGTATATTATACCCTACTAAATATGTCAACATTCACAAAAATTATTTTTTAATATAATTAATGTTAATAGGAATAAGTACCTGTAAAATGTAAAAACTTTAGGATGGCCTAAAGTTTTTTACATTTACACTAATATATAATTACCTTTTCTAAATTTCCTTAATAAAATAATCTTTTATTTCTCCAATTTATTAAAATATTTAACATACCATTTAACCGTTTCCCTTAATCCTTCTTCCATACTATATGTAGAATTCCAGTTTAATAGTTTTTTAGCCTTATTTGCAGATAAATATTGATGTTTAATTTCATTAATTCCCTTATTTAATAAAACAGGTTTCAATTCGCTATTCATAATTTTCAATATTTTATTCACTAATTCTAGTACAGTTAATTGTACTTCATTACTAAAATTAAAGGCTTCTCCCCATATTGATTTATCATCCATATTTTCAGCCAGCAAAATATATGCTTCAACTGCATCTTTAACATAAAAATAGTCTCGAACGAAAGTTCCATCACTTCTAATAATAGGGGATTCCTTATAGTATACAGATCTAATAGTCTGAGGAATTATTCTATTAAAATTAAAATCTCCCTCTCCGTATAAGTTACCGCATCTTGTTACACATACGGGTAAATTATATGTGTAATAATAGGATTGACTTATTAGGTCGGCACAGGTTTTTGACACATCATAAGGATATCTCCCCTTAAGGCACATGTTTTCATCATAGGGTAATCTCTCTTGTTGTCCATAGGCCTTATCACTAGATGCTACTACTACTCTTTTTATTAAAGAATTTCTCCTAGAACCTTCTAATATATTCCACGTACCTAGTATATTACTCTCAAATGTTGATATGGGATTTATGTTAGCTACTCCTACAATGGCCTGGGCAGCTAAGTGAAATATAGTATCTATTTGGTACTCTCCTAATATTCTTTCTATCAGCTTTAGATCTTCTATTTCTCCGTAGACAACATTTACATCCTTATATTCACATATATCCATACCCTTTAATTTATCTCTAACCAATATGGTTATATTAGCACCTTTATTTAGTAACTCTTCCCATAGATGCTTTCCTAAAAAACCAGTAGCTCCAGTTATGAAAACATTCTTATTTCCCCAAAATTTGTTACCCATAATTTACCACACCTTCCACTTTGCCCTGTTCTCATTCCACATTTTATTTACTTCTAATACATCCTTATACGTATCCATTGCCATCCAAAACCCCTTATGTTCATACACTGCTAATTCATTGTGATTAGCTAAAGTCATTAAAGGCTTTCTTTCTAATATGGATTTTTTTTCATCTTCTATATAAGAAAAAATTTCTGGTTCAAAAACAAAGAATCCACCGTTTATTATTTCTTTATTATTTGGTTTTTCTTTAAAATTTCTTGCCATACCCTTTTCTACATCTAGTATGCCGTATTGGCTATTTCTATTTATGCCCGTAACAGTTCCAATTTTTCTCATTTTTTTATGGTAATCTAAAAGTTCTTTTATATTTACGTTGGATAAACCATCTCCATATGTTAAGAAAAAAGTACCTTTTACATACTTTTTAATTTGTTTAACTCTTCCACCTGTCATAGTCTGAAGGCCCGTATCTATAAAAGTTATTTTCCATTTTTCCCCCTCATTTATATAACTTAATCTTTTTTCCCCACTCCTAGCATCTATAGTAAAATCTGAATTTCTCCACTTATAATCTAAAAAATATTCCTTAATTTTATCTCCCTTATATCCTAATAACAAAATAAAATCATTAAAACCATAATACATGTAAGTCTTCATAATATGCCAAAGAATTGGTTTATCCCCTATAGTAGCCATTGGTTTTGGTATGTCCTCTGTGATTTTTTTCATTCTTGCTCCTTTTCCACCACACAAAATTACTACTTGCATACTTGACCCCCTTAACAAATACCCCTAGCAGACTTTTTCCTTAACTTAAAATTTTTAAGTTAATTTTCCTTCATTTTATTCACATATGTTTAATTAGGCATATTCAAAAAATAAATTAGTCATTTCACTGGTTATTTGAATTCTTTTCTTCGTTATGGATCCCTTACATATGTTTAATATGCTCGCTCACCATGCCTTGAAAATAATCCAAATCCCTCAGAGAACTTACTAGTTTATTTCTTTCATATGCCTTAAAAAATGCCTAGGCCTTCTACCTAAACATTTTCTATTATTTTATATTAAAGATCTATATATGTTTTTTAGTTTAAGGCAAATTTTTTCCCAATTGTTGTTTTCATATATATCTTCTCTTAATTTACTATCTCTTTCTTCCCAAAAGGCCTCCATAATATTTTCCTTTATGGAATTTACATCATAGGGATTACAATATTTTGCATAATCCTTAAATATTTCTTTTGTTGTTCCTATTTGGGTAGTTACCACATTGCATCCTGCTAATCCTGCTTCCATGCTAGCTAATCCTGGATATTCAAAGAAACTTGGAAGAACATGAACTTTAGCACTTTTGTACAAAGAAGGTAACTCATATTTACTTTTATCATTAAGTATAAATACATTTTTATTTCTTATTTTAAGACATGTTTTTAAGTACTCTTTATCATTAATATCCCCTGCTATAACTATTGGAATTGTTTCTTTTTTTAAAGCTTCTAGAAGAGATATTTGATTTTTTTGTTTATGGATTCTACCAACGCACAATATATAATTATCTATATTATATTTATTTGATAGATAATTCTTTTTCCCATTTATATACTTATTGTCAACTCCATAGGGAAGTATTTTATAATTTGTCTTTTTTCCATAAAATTTTTCTATTTCATCTAATTCTCTTTGTGCATGAACTAGTATAATGTCACATTTATCTAACATTTCTTTTCTCTTACTCTCATTGCTCTCCCATATCCTAACTAATTCCATATTATTGCTTTTTTTGTAAAAGTCTCTTAAATTCCAATATATGGGCGTTACAACAATTCTTTTCCCACTATTTTCAGCATTTTTAAAAAATTTATAACTTTCATAAACCCTTATAGTATTAAAAATATGAACTACATCGTATTTTTTTACTGAAATCCTATGATCATTGTAGACATCTACAGAAACATTTAATTTCCTCAGACCTTTAACCATATTATTAAATATTACTGCGTCGCCAGCTGGATTTTTTTTATAATCCTTTCTTATTTGAAATAATATGCGCAACCTAATTCCTCCTTAAAAGCCCCTATATTATAGATTATCCTTTATTGGAAAAAAATCCTTTGGAAAGTTTCTTGAATCAAAGGCTTCACATATGGCTCCTTCCATATCCTCATATGTTTCTGCATCTGGAGGTTCTGGTGTTACTTTATATGCTGGTACAAGTAATTGTACTCTTCCAACTACTCTTATTATTGAAAATATGCCTATTGGAATTTCAATTTGATTATTTATGATTTCAGGTGAAGATAATATTTCTGTTCTAGTTTCTGCAACCACTCTAAAATCAAATTCATTTCTTGCCTCTGGTATATACATTATAATATCCTTTTGTAATTCTGGTAAAATCCCATTCATACTTATTAATTCTTTAGTTGTCAAGTTTCTTAGACTTAATGTAAATGGTATTTTTAGAGTGAATTTTATCCTAGAAAAATTTGGTCTTTTCTTTCCTACAGAATTTATTTCTAAAGTTCCCCTCTCAATATAGCCTTCTTGAAATATAATATTCACAAATTCCGTTTTTCTACTAAAATCATGTATATCTATTTTGAATTTTGGAAAACAATCCCTAAGTTGGCAAAATGAATAAACTTTATCCAATAATACCCCTACAGATTCCACTTCATTTAGGAAGTTTTCATTTTCAATTAATTCTACATTATATTCTTTCTTCTTATCATTTGATGTATATGGGTTGGGCTCTAATATTTTATCCTCTAATATTTTACCCTTATTAGAAAAACTAGCTTCCATACTATCCCCCCTTAAATAATATATATGACCTTATTCTTTTGAATATCAAATTTTTTAATTAATTTGTAATTTTTTTTTATAAAAAAATATATATTATAATGGGACAATTTATGAAAGGAGGTATATTATATGAACTCTGTTTATAAAAATCAATATATTTATTTTTCCAAAACTAATTTCATATACTTTTTCTATAAAAAAGATAAAGACCTTTATTTAGACATAATAAAAGACGATCAAGTCTATATGAGTAAAAAGTTGGTAAAAAATATTATAGATTATTCTATTGGTATAGATTCAAATGAAAAATTTCATATAGTAGTCATATCATCCTTAGGAGAATTAAAATACACAACCTATGAAAACGGATATTATGAATTTAAGTCTATAGCTAAATATGATCACAACTCCAACAATTTGGCCAATTTAAAGATTTTCATCATAAATGAAGAAATACATATATTATTAGGTATATGTAATATATTAAACTCAGAACTTTGGACACTAAAGCATCATTACTATAAAATTCATAAATGGTATACTAGGAAAATTTGTAATATAGTCACCGAAAAATACAACAATCCATTCAATGTGGATGTTGATTATCATAATAATATCCATATAGTATTTAAATCTCTATATAATAGAAAATACTTCATATATTATTGTAAATTTAACCCTAGTTATGACCTTTGGACTCATCCAACTAGAATACTTAATACCTTTAACATTCATACTACCCCTTTTATACTATGCGATAACTTAAACAAGGGTCATATGGTTTGGTCTAAACTAGAAAACAACAATCTAGGAATTTATTATACTTGCAATGAAAATTTAAATTCCTCAAAGGGAACTTGGGCTAAAGCACAAAAAATTTCTAGGGAAAGTACTAACAATACCAATCCCATAATAATAAAAATATCTAACTTTATAAAGGTGTTATGGAATGAAAATGGACAATTTATATCTAAGTCAAGAAGCGTATTAACAGATTTGTGGAATGATGAATTTGAAAATATGGGATACGATTATGAGGAACTTGTCCCCTCTACCTTGTTAGGAAATAATTATATTAATTATGAATTATTAAAGATACCTTTTACCTACGCAATCTTAAAGAATAGATTATATATCTTAGGTATAAACCTTATAGATTATAATAAAAAAGAAAATACTCCACCCCAAATAGTTCCACTAGATGAACCAATTCCTAATAGCATTAAACAGGAAAGCTTCAATGATCTTAATAATTTTTTATTACTTATGGAAGATATGAAAAAGAAACAAGAGAATATAAACAACTTGTTAAACTTATTAACTAAAAGACAGGAACTTACTAAGGAAAAAATTGAATTTTTGACAAATCAATGTAATATGTTAAATGAAAATCTCAAAAATGATAATAAAAATTTTTTTTCTAAACTACTAAGCCTATTCAAATAATAAAGTAAGGCATATGAAAAAAATAATTCAAATTTCTCCTTAAAAATAAATTGAGATGTTCTAGGTTAGAACATCTCAATTTATTTATACACAAGGACCAGTTATAAAATCATCTAGTTGTGGTGGGAAGAAAGCAGGTGGTAATTGGGAGTTAAAAATTTCACATGGATCTCCCGTTTTTTCACATGGTCTTGGTGGTGGACAGAATCCAAATGCAGGCATTACTAATTGAACTACTAATTCGCACTTAACTATATTATAAATTCCTACTGTAAATACTGCAAAGCATACGTCTTGATATGGATCTGTACATGGGCACTCTTCCTTATCTATCTGTACATCTAAAACTTTGGCTATTATTTCTAATTTGATAATATCTTCATCTACAGGATAATTTGTATATGGTGTTTCTCTTATAATTGTTTCTGAGTCTGGACAGTATAATGGACCTACAGTTTCACTTCTTCTTAAAATTAATGTGTCTTCAGGTTGTGGTATTCCTTCATCGTTAACAACAGTATACTTTATTTCTAGTGCATAGGTATAGCTAATTATCTTTTTGTTAGGATCTCCTGGAACTTCTCTTTTATCGATTATCTTAAAGGAATTTGGTAATAAGCCTACAACTCTTGCATTTACTATTCCATCTACACTACATGGAATTCTAAGTCTCAAGTCTGCATCAAAGAAAATGCCTTCTGCTTCATTGGCCTTATCTGGATCTCCTACTAAACATAATCTCAAAAGACAAGAATCGTATACCTTAGGAATCTGTACGCAAACTAGCTCACATGCATTTCCAAATTGCTCTCTTAACTCTTCTGGAATTACACCTGGAGTATACATACTAATTCCACAGGATGTTTGTTTGTACATATATTCTCCCCCTCTTTTAATATTTAAAGATAAACATTCTTATCTGTAAGTAGTAAATAAATCTCCTGTTCTAATTGTATATTATGTATTTCTATCCTATTTGGTGATAAAACTTTTGAAATTCCTCATTAAAATCTCCTCATATTGTAATAAAATCTGTAATATATTTTATTAAGGTAGGTGGTAGTATGATAGACAATAAAAAACTTCCTAGGATTTTATATGTCAATAATAAAATTTTTAATATATACGTTGACGAAAGCAATTATTTAAAATATAAATTAAAAGATTCTATTATTCAAATAAGTCCTTATGAAGTGGATGAATATAATTTGGACATGGATGAAGAAGGTAGTATACATATAGTTCTATATTCTAAATGTAAAAAATTAATATATTATAAGTGGCACGAATACATTTTGAGTGATCACTTACTATATGAAATTTCAGAACAGGAAGAAACCATAAAAAATATTTCTATTATTTGTTGTCATAATTCACCACATATTGTTTTTTGTTGGAAAGGTAAATCTTCTTCTTTATTTTTTTCCATACTATCCTATTATATAGAAGACTCTTCCTGGAGAAAAAAAGTGTTTAATAGAATCCGTCTTCATGGGAAAAATTCAACTACTCCATATTTTTTCTATAAGGATCACAATAAAAATTTAGCTTTAATTTATCTTAGCAATAATAATATGATTTTTAACTTAATGTATACAAAGCTAATGAATAGTAATTGGACTGCTCCTATTAAAATATCCACTTGCATATATGCTAAAAATTTTTCCATAGACGCTGTAGTAGATGAAGATAATACTCATCATATCGCCTATTCAGATAAGCATAAAAATAATTATTGTATAAAATATTTAACCCTATATGAAAATAAAATAATTAATAACCCATCTATTAGCTTAGAAATATCTACACCCATTATGGGGCATTTTTTATCTATTGGAAAATCAAACATAATATGCTACTTTTTTTCTAATGAAATGGTTTATTATACAGAAAAGACAAGTAATGGCCCATTTAATCATCCTCATAGTTTAGACCTTCATAACTTACATTTAATAAGAGTATATAAACACAATAAAAATGTATTTTCTCATATATCAAATTTTATTATATGTAATAATATTACCAATCCATCTCCCATGGACATTACAGAAATAATAACAAAAGAAAAGAATCTCCCCCTTAAAAACAGTTTATCTAATGAGGATAATTATAAATCTCTTAAATTAGCACTATATAAAAAGGAACAAGAACTTTATGCAAAGACAAATTTGCTCCATTCCTTAGAAGGTAAAATAAAACTCATGGGAGATGAACTTAAAAAATTAGATAAGGAAAATAAGAATTACATTAATATATTAAATAACAAACATAAAAAAATTCAAAATGATTACAATTCCACTAATGAAGAAAATTTATCTTTACAAAATTCCATTAAAATCTATGAAAAACGTCTCCATGATATGAGTAAACTCCTTGAAAATTCATACAATGAAAATCAGAAATTGAAGGAAGAAATTGATAAAATAAATAAAGGTGGGATTCTTAAACGTATTTTCAAATAGTAGGTAATGATTAAAAGAGGGGATCTAAAACATTAGTTTTTTCCCCTCTTTCATACTTGTCCCTAATCCTATTGTATTTTTTTATAATCCAGCATGCTTCCTATTTGTATCAATTCATAAATTCCCTTAATAGACACTTTAGCCTGACTTATTAGGTCAATGGCTTCATCTAAATCCTTTTTTTGTATATATATGGCCGTATAACATGATGGTGCTATGGCTCTTGGGGCTTTTTTAAAGGTATTAGGAATTAAATTTCTTCTAAGAAGTTCTTCTACATAGTATCCATGATAGGTAGAAGAAAATACTATCACATATTTTTCATTGTGATATAACATCTCATCAGCTCCATTTTTCTTTTACATCATTATATTCATGAATTTATTATATGGTAAACAATCTTCAGAGAAATTAGGCTTTTCGATTCAAAAAGATGTAGAAATAAGATAGGCAATAGAAGGGTCTACAAAATATAAAAAGGAAGGAAATTAAATCACTAATTTCCTTCCTTTTTATATTTTATTTAATATAATGGGAACTTTTCACACAAATCCTTAACCATTACTTTAGCTTCATCTATAGTATCTTTTTTGTCTATTATAATACTCATAATCTCTGCTATTGTTTCCATATCATTTTCCTTCATTCCTCTAGTAGTTACTGCAGGTGTTCCTATACGTATTCCACTAGTTACAAAAGGACTTTCCGGATCATATGGTATTGTATTTTTATTTACTGTAACTCCAGCTTCGTCTAATAATTTCTCTGCCTCTTTACCTGTAATATTCTTATTTCTAAGATCTATTAATATTAAATGATTATCAGTTCCACCTGATACTAGTCTGAATCCTCTTTTTACAAGTTCTTCTCCAAGTTTCTTTGCATTTTTAATAATTTGTTTTTGATATGTAATAAATTCATCTTCAAGGGCCTCTTTGAAGCTTACTGCTTTAGCTGCAATAACATGCATTAAAGGTCCACCTTGGGTACCTGGAAAAATGGCCTTATCAATTCTTTTAGCAAATTCTTCTTTGCATAGGATAGCTCCTCCCCTAGGACCTCTTAGTGTCTTATGAGTAGTCGTAGTAACAAATTGAGCATATTCGCACGGATTTTCATGAAGTCCAGCAGCCACTAATCCTGCTATATGTGCCATATCTACCATTAAATAAGCCCCTACTTCATCGGCTATTTCTCTAAATTTCTTAAAGTCAATAGTACGAGGATAAGCACTAGCACCTGCTACAATTAACTTAGGTTTATTTTCTATTGCAATTCTTCTAACTTCTTCATAATCTATAGTTTCTGTTTCCTTATTTACACCATAATCAATAAATTTGTAATATGTTCCAGAAATATTAACAGGACTTCCATGGGTTAAATGGCCACCATGGGATAAATTCATACCTAAAACCACATCTCCTGGTTTTAATATGGCAAAATATACTCCCATATTAGCATTGGCACCTGAATGGGGTTGTACATTTACATGATCCGCATTGAATAACTTCTTTAGTCTGTCCCTAGCTAGGTCTTCTACCACATCTACATGTTCACATCCGCCATAGTATCTTTTAGCTGGATATCCTTCTGCGTATTTATTAGTAAGCTGACTTCCCATAGCTTCCATAACAGCTTCACTTACAAAGTTCTCAGAAGCTATTAATTCAATTTTTTCTCTCTGTCTACCAATTTCATTACAAATTGCCTCATGTACCTTTTCATCCACAACCTTTAAGTTATTAAAGTCCATAGATAACCCCTCCTTAATATATTTAGAATATTATATAGCTTAAAGTGACTATAACTTCTACATTCACATATGTAATTGTGTCTTAATAATCCTTGTGCCCTTATTCTATAATTCTAGTTATAGTAGGTATATACCTCTTACTATCTTCAAACTTCTTTTCATTTAATCTTATTCCAAAAAAAGTTATAGCTAAAAATATGAAACCTGTTAAAATGGAATATATTTCAGAGTTGTCCATTTTTATCATATTTCCAAAGACATGTCTACTTATAAAAATGCTAATTACCATAGTTAATAATGGAATCACATACATTATGAAAGCTGCTCCTAATACATTTGAGGTTTCTAGATCTACTTCCACTTTGTCTCCTTCTATAGATTTTATCTTATTTAATGCTATAATATTCAAACTCATATTTTCATGACCATGCTGACATGCACCACATTCACCACATGCAGCGTGTTTTTTCATACTAACCTCTGCCCTGTTATTTGGTAAAATTTTAGTAACAAACCCTACTTGATTCATATCTTCACCCCTACTTCAATTCTAGTACAATTACATTATACCCTATTTTTCCAATATTTTATCCATAAATATATCTCTAATTCATTATAAATTATCTAAGGAAAAAGGGCAACCAAAATGGTTACCCTAATATTTATTCTACTACAGATTCTATGTGTAATTCCTCTAATTGCTTCACTTCTACATGGGTTGGAGCTTCTGTCATTGGAGAAGATGCATTTTGAGTCTTAGGGAATGCTATTACTTCTCGAATGCTGTCATTGCCAGTAAGTAGCATTACTAATCTATCTAATCCATATGCAATTCCTCCATGAGGCGGTGTTCCATATTTAAAAGCTTCTAATAGGAATCCAAACTTTTCCCAGGCCTGTTCTTCACTAAATCCTAATGCCTTAAACATCTTTTGTTGAAGTTCAGAACTATGAATTCTTATACTTCCACCACCAATTTCAACTCCGTTTAATACAATATCATAAGCCTTAGCTCTAACTTTATGAGGTTCTGTTTCAAGTAAATGTATATCTTCATCCATTGGACATGTGAAAGGATGGTGTTTAGCCACGTATCTATCTTCTTCCTTGTCATATTCAAATAGAGGGAATTCTGTCACCCACAGCAACTTGTATTCATCTTTATTTAAGATATCTAATCTCTTTGCTATTTCTACCCTTAAATGGCCTAATGAATCAAATACCACATCTGATTCGTCTGCCACAATTAGTATTAGATCCCCTGCCTTAGCATTAAAACGATTCACTATGCCACTTAATTCATCTTCACTTAAAAATTTACTTATTGGAGAATTTATACCTTCTTCAGTAATTTTTATCCATGCAAGACCTTTGGCTCCATATGTTTTTGCAAAATCTTCTAGTTTAGAAATGTTTTTTCTACTAAAACTATCTCCATATCCATCTATGTTGATACCTCTAACATCTCCACCCTTCTTAACAGTACCACTAAATACCTTAAATTCAGAGTTCTCTATTATGTCATTTAAAGACTTCAATTCAAATCCAAATCTTGTATCTGGCTTATCCGAACCAAATCTTTCCATAGCCTCCTTATAAGGCATTCTTTCAATAGGTAAATGAATATCTACATCTAAAGTCTCTTTAAATATTTTATTAATTAATTCTTCATTAATAGATAATACATTATCTATATCAACAAAGGACATCTCCACATCTATTTGAGTAAATTCTGGCTGTCTATCTGCTCTTAAATCCTCATCTCTAAAGCACTTTACTATTTGGAAATATCTATCCATTCCTGATACCATTAATAATTGTTTAAATAATTGTGGTGATTGAGGTAGGGCATAGAATTTTCCTGGATTAACTCTACTTGGTACTAAATAGTCTCTAGCTCCTTCTGGAGTTGGCTTAGTTAACATTGGAGTTTCAACTTCCACAAATCCATTTTCATCAAAAAAGTCCCTAACTATTTTAGTAATCTTATGTCTAAACATTAAATTCTTTTGCATCTTAGGTTTTCTTAAATCTAAGTATCTATACTTTAATCTTAAGTTTTCAGAAACATCATCATCATCTTCTATATAGATTGGAGGAGTTTGAGCTTGTGAAAATATTTTTAATTCTTCAACAAAAATTTCTATTTCTCCCGTTGGCATATTCGGATTTACAGATTGTCTTTTTCTAACAATTCCTCTAATGCCTATTACAAATTCACTTCTTATTTCTTCTGCCTTATTAAAGGCCTCCTCTGATACATCTTTGTCAAATATCACCTGACATATACCTGTTCTATCCCTTAGATCTACAAATACAAGGCCACCTAAATTCCTTCTTTTTTGAACCCATCCCATTAAAGTAACCTCTTGCCCTATATTGTCTGTAGTAAGGTTACCACACATATTATTTCTTTTCATATTACCTATTACATCAGCCATAACTTTACCTCCTATTTACATATATTTTTTATCTCTTGTCCTATATGATGGATTGAAAGCTCCCTTTGCTCTCCAGTTTCCATATTTTTTAGAGTTACAACACCCTTTTCTATTTCGTTTTCTCCAATTACAATACAAAATCTTGCATTTCTCTTATTTGCATATTTAAATTGTGCCTTCATGCTTCTTTCTAAATAGTCTTTATCTGCAGAAAGTCTTTCTTTTCTTATACTCTTTAGTATTTTAACAGATTCTCTATTACTTTTTTCACCTAAACTTACTATAAATACATCTAGATTATCTGGCTTTGGTATGTTAATATTGTTGTTCTCAAGGGTTAATAAGAGTCTTTCAATACCCATTCCAAATCCAATTCCCGGTGTGGATGGGCCACCTAATTGTTCAATAAGGCCATCATATCGACCTCCTCCACATACGGTACTTTGAGAACCTATTTCATTGGATATTATTTCAAAGGCAGTTTTTGTATAATAATCTAATCCTCTAACAATTTTAGGATCTACAATAAAATCTATATCCATCAAATTTAAACTTTCTTTTAATTGATTAAAATCATTATTACACTCTTCACACAAATGATCTATCATAAGTGGTATATCAATTACTTCTTCTTTGCATTTTTCATTTTTACAATCTATTATTCTCATTGGGTTTCTTTCATATCTATCATTGCAAGTATTGCATAAATTCTCAACTTTAGTAGATAAATATTTTTTCAAAATTTCATTATACTCACTTCTACATTTTTTACATCCAACACTATTTATTCTAAGTTCTAAATTTTTAATATGTAGTCTGCTAAAAAAGTCCATGGCAACTCCAATTATTTCTGCATCAATTTGAGGATTTGTAGTTCCAAAAACTTCTATACCAAACTGATGAAAAGCTCTTAGTCTACCCGCTTGTGGTCTTTCATATCTAAAAGATGGAGTTGCATAATATAATTTTGTTGGTTGAGCGTCTGCATATAATTTATGCTCAATAAAGGATCTTACAACAGGGGCTGTGCCCTCTGGTTTTAAAGTTATATCCCTTCCTCCATTATCTTGGAAAGAATACATTTCCTTTTGAACAATATCTGTAGTCTCACCTACTCCTCTTTTAAATAATTCTGTGTGCTCAAATATGGGGGTTCTAATTTCATTATATCCGAAATTTTTACAAGTTTCTCTGAATGTATCCTCAAGATAATGCCATTTATATACCTCTTTAGGTAGCACATCCTTAGTACCTCTTGGTGCTTTCATTCTTATCCTCCTTTATAAACATAATTCTTTAGATTAAATAAAGTTTGTATTTTTACCACTTGATGAAAATTTTACTTAGTAGAAAATTTTTCAAATAAAAAAACCCCCCTATCCCATATATAAACATATAAAGGGACGAGAAGTTTAATCCCGCGGTGCCACCCTTAATTGAATTCCTCCACTTAAATTCGTTAACGCCGAATTACGCATTATCCTACTTTATTCAAATAATGTGCTCAAAAGTGTCTTTAGTATAACCTTTTATTATTGAGCTCTCACCTTCCTCAACTCGCTGCAAATAGTATCATACCTACTAATCTTTATCAAAGCATTTAAACTTTTAAATTAATTATATATAATTAAAACAAATTATGTCAATATTATTTCATATTTTTACCTAATAATTCTTTCTTCTTTCTTTCCACCATTTCCTTAGTTCTGTTTATGTAATGGTCTAAACTAGTCACATTAGGTACCCTTTCAAGTCTATTTTCTTCAGGATAATATATCTTGGACACGGCTCCAGCTCCTAATGCTATTATAGTTTGTTTTTCCTCTATAATTTCAATATTATAAATACATTCATGATTAACCTTCCCATATCCTATGTTTTCTAGATTTCCAACCATATACTTTTGTCTGTACATATAATAAGGAGACATACCCATTTTTTTGCAATACTTGTTAGCTAATTCTATCATTTTTTCAGCACTATTTTCATGGCATAGTTTATATTTTTCTTTGTTGGCCTTTAAAATAGAGCTCTTTTTAATAGCTAAAGTATGGACAGTTATATTTTCTGGATCTAATTTGATCATTTCCTTCATTGTATTCTCAAACTCATCTATACCCTCATTAGGTAACCCTATTATTAAATCCATATTTATAGTTTTAAACCCAATTTGTTTTGCCAATTTATATGTACTCTTTATATCCTCTACAGTGTGATCCCTTTTAATTAGTTTTAGAGTAGGATCATTCATAGTTTGAGGATTTATGCTGATTCTTTCTATCCCATGTTTTTTAATTGTTTCTAATTTTTCAATGGTAATAGTATCTGGCCTTCCTGCTTCTACTGTAAACTCTCTTACTTCACTTAAATCAAGTTCTTCTTTAATAGTTACAAATAATTTATCTAGTTGATCATTCGTAAGGGAAGTAGGTGTTCCACCACCTATGTATATGGTATCTATTTTTTTATTACCTTCCCTTAGGATAATCGACACTTCTTTTATTTCATAGACTAAGCTCTCTATATAAGCTTCTCTTTTATCATTCTTTTTACATATGCTATTAGATGGAAAGGAACAATATAAACACTTTGTAGGACAAAAGGGAATGCCTATATATATACTCACATAATCTTCTTTATTGTTCATTAGATTTTTTTCAATGTTAACTATATTAATTAATAATTGGATTTTTTCTTCATTTAATCTATATTGGACTTTTAATATATTTTTAATTTCTTCCTCTGTAAAACCCTCATTCATGAGTTCATATACAATTTTAGTAGGACGTATTCCTGTCAAAATCCCCCACTTAGGTCTTCTTTTCCTATATTGGGCTAGCAATTCAAATAGAGTCAACTTTAACTTTTGCTTAACTAGTTTTCTCTCTTTTAATGGATTCCTATCTTCTATATTAAATTCTTCTTTTATTTCCATTATTATTTTGCCCTTATCATAAAGGCTAGATATTGAAAATTTCTTTTCGTTCTCATAATATAGTTTATTTATAATTCCTACTCTATCATTTGTGATTTCATCTGCAAATTGAAATTCATCAACATTATAAAATACCTTAATCAATTCGCCAATTTCATATTCATAATCATGGCCTTCTAATTTCACATGTATCATCAATAAACTCCTAACTAAAGTTCCTTATGAATTTCACTTTTGAGCTTCATTACCTCTCCCTTTGTAACTCCTAATTCATAAGCTATTTCCTCATCGTTCATACCATAATCTACCATATCCATGAAATCATGAAAATTCATATCCACAATTTTCTCACTTCTGTATCTGAATGATTTGTTTTTTTTGTTTTTCATAGTTAACCCTCCTAAATCTTATGATAGTAATATTCTTAACATAAAATTTGGAGGATATTCATGGTTATCTTACATATGGATTTGTGGCTTTTTCTATTCCTATAGTTGATGCGGGACCATGTCCAGGTAATACCTTTACATTTTCATCTAATATTATAAGTTTTTCTTTTATTGACTTTATAATATCTTCAAAGGATCCACCTTCTAAATCCGTTCTTCCTATAGAATTAGCAAATAAGGTATCTCCAGTAAACAGTACATTTTCAACTAATATACAACTGCTTCCCCTTGTATGGCCTGGTGAATGGATTAAAAGTAACTCTAAATTCCCCACTTTAATAACCTGTCCATCTTCAAAGGCCTCATCACTATTAAATTCAATACTCGGACCACTCATAAGGGCAGATAAATTGTGATTTGCATTTTTAAGCATATACTCATCATCTTTATGAATTAATACTTTTAAATTAAATTTTTCTCTTAATCCTTCTACTGCTCCAATGTGATCTCCATGACCATGAGTTAATATTATATATTTAGGTGTAAAATCATTTTCTTCAATATAATTAAGTATATTTTCCTCACTTCCTGCAGGATCAATGATTACACATTCATAAGTTTCTTCACATGCTAATATGTAGCAATTTGTGGCATATATGCCTGCTGGTATTCTTTCAATTATCATCTAATCACTCCTAGAACTTTTTATGACTATCTACTAATATGGTAACAGGACCATCATTACATAAGTTCACATGCATATGAGTTTGAAATTTTCCTGTTTCTACTTTTATATCTTCATTTCTACATTTCATAACAAATTCTTCATATAGTTCGTTTGCCTTATGAGGTTTTGCAGCTTCCACAAAGCTAGGTCTTCTTCCCTTTCTGCAATCGCCTAAGAGAGTAAATTGAGAAACTACCATTAATTGACCACCCACATCCTTTAGTGATAAATTCATCTTCTCATTTTCATCTTCAAATATTCTTAAATTTAAAATTTTATCAACCATATACTGTAAATCCTTCGAAGTATCCGTTTCTTCTACTCCAAGTAATACTAATAAACCCTTTTCTATGGCTCCAACTCTTTCATTATCCACATCCACACTAGCACTACTTACCCTTTGTACTACTGCACGCATAATATCCCTCCTATTATGAATTTACACGTTTTACCTCTATTACACCATCCATACTCCTTATTTTGTTAATTAATTTATCTAATTGAGCCACATTGTTAATTTCTATAGTTAAATTTACTATGGCAACCTTATCCTTTGTACTTCTTGCATTGATTGCAGTTACAGTCAATTTAATATCAGCAAGTACACTTGTAACCTCAGATAAAAGTCCTTTTCTATCTGCAGATATGATTTGTATTTCAGTTTGATAGGACTTTTGTCTATCTTCAATCCATTCCACTTCTATAAATCTGTCTAGATCTTCATTTCCATTGGTTATGTTAATACAATCTTTCCTATGTATGGATACGCCTCTTCCCCTTGTTATAAATCCTACAATTTCATCTCCTGGCACAGGGCTACAGCACTTAGAAAATCTTACTAAAATGCTATCTATTCCCTTTACACGAATACCTTGTGTACTTCTTTTATCATACCTTTTCTTAGGTTGTTTATTAATATTTTCAGCTATCTCTTCATTGGATTTTTCTTCCGTTTTAGTTTCCTTATGTTTTTCCTTCAATCTAGGGACTACTTGACTAAGCAATATTCCACCATAACCTATGGCAGCATATAAATCTTCAATGGAATGTAAACTCAATTTTTTAACTAAACTATTTAGCCATTTTGTTCTTAAGAGTTCATGTGGTTCATAGCCATATCTCTTAATTTCCTTTTCTAGCATTTCTTTGCCTTTTATTGTATTTTCTTCTTTACGTTCCTTTTTGAACCATTGTTTTATTTTATTTTTAGCCTGAGTACTTTTAACAAACTTCAGCCAGTCTCTGCTTGGTCCATTAGAATTTTTTGATGTAAGAACTTGTACTATATTACCATTTTTAAGTTTATAGTCAATGGGCACTATTCTACCATCTATTTTAGCCCCTATACAACTATTACCTATGGCAGAATGGATTTTATAGGCAAAATCAATGGGTGTTGATCCTGCTGGCAGATCAATTACATCCCCTTTAGGAGTAAATACAAATACCTCGTTAGTAAACAAATCAATTTTTAAAGATTCCATAAACTCTTTAGGGTCATTCATGTCCCTTTGCCATTCTAATAATTGTCTTAACCATCTTAATTTGTCATCATTAGAGGCATCTACAGACTGTCCTTCTTTATATTTCCAATGGGCAGCAATACCATATTCTGCTATCCTATGCATTTCCCATGTTCTTATTTGAATTTCTAGTGGTTCACCATCAGGACCTATAACTGTAGTATGTAGTGATTGATACATATTAGGCTTAGGCATTGCTATATAATCTTTAAACCTACCTGGAATTGGCTTCCACATAGTATGTACGATACCTAGTACTCCATAACAATCTCTAACCTTATCTACTAATACTCTTATGGCAGTCAAATCAAAAATTTCTTCAAATAACTTATGTCTATATACCATTTTTCTGTATATAGAATAAAAATGCTTAGATCTACCACTTATTTCATATTTAAAATCTAAACTTCTTGATAGAGTAGTATCTAATTGGCTTATTACTTGATTAATGTAAGCCTCTCTTTCTCTCTTCTTCTTAGAAACCTTTTCAACTAAATCATAATATCCTTCTGGGTCTAAATATCTGAGAGATAAATCTTCTAATTCAGATTTTATTTTAGATATACCTAATCGATGGGCTATGGCAGCATAAATTTCTAGGGTCTCTCTAGCTTTTTCCTTCTTTTTATTCTCAGTCATATATTTCAAAGTTCGCATATTATGAAGTCTGTCAGCTAATTTAATAATTATTACTCTTATATCCTTCGCCATTGCCAAAAACATTTTTCTAAGACTCTCTGCCTGTCTTTCTTCTTTTGTTTCATATGTAAATCTACCTAACTTTGTAACACCTTCCACTAAAATAGCCACTTCTTCACTAAAGTCATCTTTTATCTGATCATAAGTATATTTAGTATCCTCAATAACATCATGCATAAGGCCTGCCACAATGGTGGCATCATCCATGTGTAACTCAGCAAGTATTTTGGCCACCTCAACAGGATGAATAAAATACTTTTCCCCAGATTTTCTAACTTGTCCCTCGTGAGCCGCTTCTGCAAAATTATATGCCTTTATAATTAATCGTCTGTCACAAAGTGAATTATATTGTTGTATTTGTGCTAGCAATTTTTCTATCATATCATCACCCTTAAGTTATACCTATCTTTAACATAGTGAATAGAGAATTAGTGGTGGTAAAATTCCACCACTAATATTGAATTAATGATTTAACATTGTAATCACTTAATCGTTTTCTACCGTTTAAGTGACATAACTCAATTAAACATAATACTCCTACTACTTCTCCACCTAATTCTTCTATTAATTTAATAGTTGAAAGTAATGTACCACCTGTAGCTAATAGGTCATCTGCTATAACAACCTTCTGTCCCTTTTGTATTGCATCTTTATGTATTTCTAATGAATCACTTCCGTATTCTAAATCATATTCATATTTTACAGTTTCACCTGGTAATTTACCTGGTTTTCTTACAGGAACAAAGCCTTTTTTTGTAGCATAAGAAAGGGGTGTTCCTACTATAAACCCTCTTGATTCTGGTCCTACTATGAGATCAAACTCAATATCCTCTAATTCTTCTACAAATTTATCTATAGTATATCTAAAACTCTCCCCATCCTTTAACAGAGTAGTTATATCTTTAAAACTAATTCCCTCTTGTGGAAAATTTTCGATTTCCCTTATTTTTTCTTTTAAATTCATATTTTTCCTCCCTAAATATACTTCTTTTAATATTGCGTATAATTCATTATAAAATATATGTTTTGTTCATTCAATACTATCCTTGAGAATAAATATTATATTAACGGAGAAAATGGTGATAATTTGTATTAATCACCACTTTCAAATTAACTATTATCTATCTTCCTCCATAGCCCTTTTTTCTAACTTCATAATTTTTCCATCCTACCCATATCGGACTAGCAACGAATATGGAAGAATATGTTCCAACACCTACCCCAAGTACTAGAGGTAATGCAAATTCTTTTATAGATTCTACTCCTAGGATATATAAGAAAGTTATGGTCATTAAGGTGGTTACGGAAGTATTTATTGATCTTACAATTGTTTGACTAATACTTTCATTTACTAATAACCCATAATTTTTCTTCTTTAAGAATCTTATATTTTCACGTATCCTATCAAATACAACTATTGTATCATTTATAGAATAACCTACTATAGTTAACATGGCTGCCACAAAGGAATTATTAATAGGTATTTTAAATATGGCAAATAATGATAATACCACTAGAATATCATGTATTAATGTTAATATGGCTGCCACACCAAATTTCAGTTCAAATCTAAAACTAATATATATAAGCATTAATATGGATGCAATTAAAATAGATTTAATGGCCTTTGCCTGAATTTCTTTACCTATACTTGGTCCAAATTGTTCTGCTTGCCTAAAATCTTCATCCTTTAAATTGTAGTCTTTCTTTATCTTGTTAAATACTTCTTGTCTACTTTCACTGTTTAAATCCTTTTTAGTCTTTAAAATTATTTCTTCTTTATCCATTCCTGCATGAATTACGTCTGCATCTAATTCAAATTCTTTTATGGTATTTTTCACTTCATCTACTGGTACAGTTTTTCCCATATGTATCTGCATCATTGTTCCACCAGTAAAGTCAATTCCTAAATTAAATCCACTTATCATTCCCATTATTAAACCTAATACAATAATGGCAGTAGAAAGTCCAAACCAAACTTTTGATTTTTCAATAACTTTCATTTGTCTCTCACTCCTTTCTATGCCCCATAAAATTTAGGATTCTTTAATCCTTTAGCATTGGCTACAATATTTAATACTAGTCTTGTCACTCCTAACGCAGTAATCATACTTGCAAATATACCTATCATTAGAGTTACTGCAAATCCCTTAATTGGACCTGAACCAAATTGATACAATACAACACCTGCTATTAGTGTAGTAACATTTGAGTCTAGTATGGTTTTAAAGGCTCTTGAGAAACCAGATGAAATGGACGCTCTAATACTTTTACCATTTCTTATTTCTTCTTTAATTCTTTCAAATATGATTACATTAGCATCTACAGCCATACCTATTGAAAGTATCAATCCAGCAATACCTGGTAATGTTAAAACAGCATTAAATCCTATTAGTGACCATAATACTATTAATATATATATTACTAAAGCTAAATTAGCTATTAACCCTGGTAATCTATATACGATTAACATGAATAAAAAGACACCTATTATGCCAAATAAGGCAGCCTTTACACTTTGATTAAGAGAATCTAACCCTAAAGTAGGTCCTATTACTGATGATTGCACTTCCTTTAATTCTACAGGTAATGCTCCACCTCTAATTAGAGCTGCTAAATTAGCTGCTCCTTCCCTTGTAAAATTCCCCTCTATAGTGGCCTTTCCATTTGGAATTTCACTATTAACTCTAGGAGCTGATATTACAGCGTTATCTAATACTATTAAGATTGGGTCCCTATTAATAGATGCTTCTTTTGTAGCTTCCCTAAATTTATCTGCTCCATCAGATTTAAATTCTAAAGAAACTACAGGTACATTCCCTTTATCAGTTAGAAACATTAGTTCTGCATTTTTCACATCGTTTCCTGTTAATATTACTTTTCCCTCTTTATCAACAAATTGTAACTGGGCTGTTTTACCTATAGCCTTAATAGCTTCATTAGAATCTGAAACTCCAGGAAGTTCTACCCTAATTCGTCTATCCCCTTCTCTGTTTACATTAGGTTGTGTTAGTCCCATTGCATCAATTCTACGTTCTAACACTTCTTTTGTTTGATTCATAATTTTATCTAGTTCATTACCCTTAGCATCTGTTTGTGCTTCAAGTACCACATATACTCCACCTTTTAAGTCTAATCCTAATTCTATCATATCCTTAACAGGTTTTATTTTTACATTTCCAGCTTCAAGTCCCTTAAAACCGGCCACTGCTCCCGTTACTGTTAAACATATAAGTAATATAAGTATAACGGCATTTTTTAAGTTCATAGTTTGCCCTCCTAACTCTCCCTATTTTTTATTTATCAGCTTTCTTATGTCTATTAGCTAAATGGATATAATCTTGAGCTGATTTTTTTATTCTTTCTACATCTTCCTGTGTTAATTCTCTAACTACCTTTGCAGGAGATCCCATAACCAATGTATTAGATGGTATTACCTTTCTAGGAGGTACTAATGACCCTGCCCCTATTATTACATTGTCTCCTATTTTAGCTCCATTTAAAATTATTGATCCCATACCTACCAATACATTATTGCCAACAGTACAAGCATGTACTATGGCTCCATGACCTACTGTAACATCCTTACCTATAATGGTTTCATATTCCCTTGATATGTGAATAGTAGAATTATCCTGTATATTAGTATTTTCTCCAATAGTTACATAATTATCATCAGCCCTAACAACGGTGCCATACCATATATTTACATTTTCTTTAAGTATAGCTCTCCCTACGATTATGGCATTCCTTGATATATAGCAACTTTCATGAATATTTGGTTCATGTCCCTCATAAGGTATTATCATTTAATCTTCCCCCTATTTAGATAAATTAGCATGTATTCCTAATGCACATTCAATCCTTTTCTTCTCCATCTCACATCCCATATCATAAGGTACATTTATGTCATTATTAAAATTAAATGCATTAGCATGACATCCCCCACTACAATAAAACTTGGCCCAACAATCGTTGCATTTTTCTTTATTATATACATGGGCATTTTTAAATACATTTCCTAACTCTGCATTTACATTTTTCGTAAATACATCTCCCATCTTAAACTTATCGTTTCCTACAAATTGATGACATGGATATATATCCCCTTCTGGAGTAACTGCAAGATATTCTGACCCAGCCCCACATCCAGATAGTCTCTTTATAACACAAGGACCTTGATTTAAATCTATCATGAAATGAAAAAAGTTAAAACCTTCACCTTCATTTGTTCTTCTCACATATTCATCCGCCAATAGTTCATACTCTTTGAATATTATATCTAAGTCTTCTTCTCTTATGGCATAGTCGTTCTCTTCACTATCTACTACAGGCTCCACAGATGTTTGTTTGAATCCTAAATCGGCTAGATGAAGTACATCCTTAGAAAAATTTAAATTTTCTCTTGTAAAAGTCCCTCTTACATAATAATTTTTATTACCTCTAATATTGGCAAACTTTTTAAATTTAGGAACTATAATATCATAAGTTCCATTACCATTTATAGTGTATCTCATGTTATCATTAACATCTTTTCTTCCATCTATGCTTAAAACCACATTGTCCATGTGTTCATTTATATATTCCATTTTTTCATCATCTAGCAATAGACCGTTTGTAGTTATGGTAAATCTAAATTTCTTGTTAAATTCCTTTTCTCTTTTTCTTCCATATTCAACAAGATTCTTTACCACCTCAAAGTTCATAAGAGGTTCCCCTCCAAAGAAATCTACTTCAAGATTCCTTCTATTTCCTGATTTTTCTATTAGTAAATCTAAAGCTTTCATCCCTACTTCTTCACTCATTAATAATCTATTTCCTTTAAAATCCCCTTGGGAGGCAAAACAATATTTGCATCTTATATTGCAATCATGGGCCACGTGAAGGCAAAGAGCTTTAACTACAGGTTTTCTATTTATAAAGGTTGGATGATTAGAATAATTATCTTCTGAATAAATAAATCCTTCTTTTTCTAATATGTGAAGCTCTTCTATAGCTTCCTTTAAATCAGCTACAGGATATTTGTCCTTAAGCTTGTCCAAAATCTCATCATCACTATTTTTCTTATACCAATCTAATATATCATATATTATTTTATCAACCACATGAACAGATCCACTATTCACATCTAAAACTATTTTTGTATCCTTATACTGAAACTTATGTATCATTAAATAAACCTCCTAATGTTATGCGTCTGATTCTTATTATTAGCTAATTTTTATGTCTATATATTAACCAAGATTTTAACTACTATCTATATATAACTCCCTAAAGGTATATTATTTATATAAAGTATTTAAAAAACAGTAATATGATCATATTACTGTTTTTCTAGTATGTACTATCTATTTTCACACTCTTGGTTCGCAACAGTACATGAAGTTTTACATGCCGATTGACAAGATGTTTGACATTCGCCACATCCACCCTTATGAGCGCTATCCTTTAAAGTAGCTTTACTTAAAGTTTTTATGTGCTTCATTTTAATATTCCTCCCTTAAAAGACTTTCCACTAAATTATAACACAAAGATAAATTATGTCAAAGTCATTTGTTTAAATTAACCCCTATCATCCCTCCTACAATTGAAGATGCTAAAACCATAATGCTCTTGTATAATATGGAAATGCTTAGTTTAAATTCTTTCATAAATACCCAACTTAAAAATATTATTACTAACATATATATAATTCCTGCAATTATACCATTTAGCCAGCCCTTCTTTTTTCTTTTGCCAGCCACATACATACCATTTATTATAGCTGTTATTACTAAACATATGGTAGATGCCATGGGAATTATACTTTCAGATACATTAGTATATGTAATTAATAAGGCCAAAAATATGAACATTACTAACATTAAAGTACAAGCTGTGAAAATTCCCTTTACGTAAGTCCAAAAAATTTTTTCTCCACCAATTTTCATTTTATTTTTATATGACATAGTAACACCTCCACCAATTACTTATACATATGTATTCAAATAAAAGCCTAATTATTACTATCCAAATGGGCATTAAAAAATAAAAGTCAATTTTTTCAAATTGACTTTTATTTTTTACGCTATAAGAAATTATAATTTTTTAAAACTTTAGATAAGTAAAAAATAAGGGGGTGTGGGGGAAAAATTCCCCTGCCTCTGTAAAGGATGGTGCTCAGCAACGTTAGTATACGCCTGCGGGAACCATAGGGTTCCATAGCGAATCGTACAAAGTACGATTTTTTATACTTCTAAAGTCACCTTAATTCCTAATGCCCCTTGATTTTCTTCTACAATTGGAGCTACATTAGTTTTTATAAACTCTTCTACTTGCTCTTTTGACCTTCCTATGTATAGTTTCGGATCCATTAATTTATCAATATCATCCTTTGACAATCCAAACTCTTGATCATTCACAATCATATCTAGTAGATTGTTTCTATTTCCCTTTTCTTTTACTTCCCTAGCTGCTTCCATGGAATATTCTCTTATTTTTTCATGGAGTTCTTGTCTATCTCCACCTCTTTTTACTGCTTCCATTATAATATTTTCAGTTGTCATAAAAGGTAGTTCTTCCATTATGTGTTTTCTTATGACCTTATCATTTACTACCATACCTTGACTAATATTAATGGCTATCTTTAATATGGCATCTGTAGCTAAGAAACTTTGTGGTATGCTAATTCTTCTATTAGCGGAATCATCTAGAGTTCTTTCAAACCACTGGGTTGAACTAGTCATAGCTGTATTTCCCACACTAGACATTACATACCTTGCTAAAGATGCAACTCTCTCACTTCTCATAGGATTTCTTTTATATGCCATAGCCGACGAACCTATTTGTTTTTTCTCAAAGGGTTCTTCTACTTCCTTTAAATGCTGTAACAATCTTATATCATTAGTCATTTTATGTAGTGACTGGGCAATTCCACTTAGGACAGATAAAACTTTATAATCAAGTTTTCTACTGTAGGTTTGGCCAGTAACAGGAAATACCCTTTCAAATCCCATTTTCTTAGCAACTAATTTGTCTAAGGCCTCTACTTTCTCATGATCATTATTAAATAAATTCAAATAGCTTGCCTGTGTACCTGTAGTACCTTTTACACCTCTAAACATTATGCTATCAATAGTATATATTAGATCTTCATAATCCATTATTAATTCCATAATCCATAGGGTTGCTCTTTTACCAACTGTAGTCAATTGAGCTGGCTGAAAATGAGTAAATCCAAGGGTAGGAACCTCTCTATATTCAAATGCAAATTTACTTAATTCATTTATTAAGTTTACAAGTTTATCTTTAATTAGGATTAATGCCTTTTTAATTGCTATTACATCCGTATTATCTCCCACATAAGCACTAGTAGCTCCTAGATGAATAATTGGCTTAGCCTTTGGACACTGTACTCCAAATGCATATACATGGGACATGACATCATGCCTAGTCTCCCTTTCCCTTTCTTTTGCCACATGATAATTTATGTTTTCGCAAAATTTCTTCATTTCATCAATTTGTTCTTGTGCAATGTTTAATCCTAGTTCCCTTTGTGCCTCTGCTAATGCTATCCACAATTTTCTCCAAGTACTAAACTTTTTATCATTTGAAAAATTTTCTGCCATTTCTTTGCTTGCATATCTGCTGATTAAAGGATTATTATATAAATTTGACAATTTTTTGTACTCCTCTCAATTAAAACTTTTTACCCTATCAATTATACTATATATTTTCTATTTTTCTATAGTTTTCTTAACATTTTTTCTATTTCCTGTTTTTTTATATGTATTTTTCCCAAATGAGGCTCACATGCATATACTGGTTCATGAAAGTCAGTACCCCCTGTTACCAGTTTGTCATTTTCTTTGGCCATTTTTTCAAATTGTTCGCATTTTTCCTTTGTGTGTTTAGTGTGATAAACCTCTATCCCGTCAATACCTAAATTTATAATATCTAATACATCTATATGTTCCTCTAATAATCCAGGATGGGCTAATACGGCAACTCCCCCAGCTTTTCTAATATAATAAACTGCCTCTTTGATTGAAATTTTGTATCGTTCCACATAGGCAGGTCTATTCCTTCCAATCCATTTAGTGAAGGCCTCTTCCATATCCTTTACATAGCCTTTTGCCACCATGATCCTAGCAATATGAGGTCTTCCAATAGACTCAACATGACCTATTTTCACAAGATCATCTTTAGTTATATCCATACCTTTATTCCTTAACTTTTCTATTATTTTTAATGCTCTACTTTTTCTTGCTTCCTTTATATTTCTACAAATTTTGTTTAATTCTTCATTTTCATAATCTATAAAATAGCCTAGTATGTGTACTTCACTACCCTCATGTAAACAGCTAAATTCAATACCAGGAATTAACAAAAAATCAGTATTATCTTTTAATGTTTCAATTGCCTCCTTTATTCCCTCTACCGTATCATGATCAGTTATAGCAATTCCTGCAAGATTTAATTTTAAAGCCCATTCTATTATTTCTTTTGGAGTAAAAATCCCATCTGATGCAGTAGTATGTACATGCATATCTATCTTTTCCATTCCATCACCTTCTTGATTAATTATTATTACCTTTAATTTCTTTTTTATTATTTACCTAATTGATGAAATGAAAAAACCTGCTTTTAAGCAGGTTTTTTCATTACTATATCCAACTATCTTGGTTCAACAATTAACTTAATTGCCGTTCTTTCTTCCCCGTCAATCATTATATCAGTAAATGCTGGGATGCATATCAAGTCTACACCACTTGGAGCAACAAATCCTCTAGCAATTGCTACAGCCTTTACTGCTTGATTTAGAGCCCCAGCCCCTATTGCTTGAATTTCAGCGCCTCCACACTCTCGTAAAACTCCTGCTAATGCTCCTGCAACAGAATTTGGACTTGATTTTGCTGATACTTTTAATACTTCCATGATTACGCCCCCCTATAGTTTTCCTTTGATTTTGGTTTTTTTTAACATTTGCTCTTTATATATATTCTACGTTTCAGGTCTAATTCCTTCTTTTTTATAAATAATATTAAAAAATTACAAAAAATTTTTATTTACAAGAAAACTCAAAAAAACGTGTAACTTCAAGGTATTTGACTTCAAATGATAATGGGATAATATTAAAATAATATAAAAAATCGTACTTCGTACGATTCGCTACGGAACCCTATGGTTCCCGCAGGCGTATACTAACGTTGCTGAACACCCTCCTTTGAAAAGGCAGGGGAATTCTTCCCCCACACCCCCTTATTTTTTACTTATCCACAGTTTTCAAAAATTTATAATTGTAGAGTAAAATGGTGGATTTGATTTATTCTCTTCCACCATCTCCTCATCAAACCGTACGTGAGGTTCTCCCTCATACGGCTTTCCGATGTTCTTCTTCCATCCGCATTACGAGTTTTGAACAATATATTTTAAGC
>NZ_JAOART010000099.1 GCF_025210435.1 Anaeromicrobium sp. | reverse complement strand
TGGGAAAACACTACTTCGATAAGGGATATGGTATTACCTTTAGTTATTTTTTGCCTAAAATACCAAAGAATAATTATCCAAAAGAATAGACTATTTTTGTACAAAACTTACGTAACTAAGTTTGAGATTACACCATTATTTTTTTCAATCATAATATCCTAGAGTACATATGTAAAAGTAACCAATCTATCTATAGTTTCATAATATGTAGTGGAAATAAATTAATTACAAAGCAGGTGTAGTAATTATGAATGTAGATGAAAAATTAAATAATAATATATCAGATATATGGAAAAATGAACCAATATTTTCTTTTACTATTGACGTGGACTGGGCTTCAGAGGATGCCATAAAGTATTGTCATAGCATATTGGAACAACATAAAATAAAGCCTATGTATTTCTTAACACATGGAAGTGAGTTTTTATATAGTCTAATAGAAAAAGGTAGTATTGATGCAGGTATTCACCCTAACTTTATTAGTGGTAGTAGCCATGGGAATTCATATACTGAAGTAATTGATTACTGTATGGATCTATTACCTAATACAGATTGTTTCAGATCACATAGATATTATGATGTTAATGACATAACTGAGGCTTTTTACAAACTTGGCCTTCGTTATGATTCTAATCTATGTACACTTTTACAAAAAATTAATCCTTTTATACACAGATCTGGACTAATAAGATTTCCAGTCTATTTTGAAGATGGAGCATATTTATTACATGAGAAAAGCTTAAACTTTAATTCCCTTGAAAAAAAATCATTTGATTCTCCAGGGTTAATGGTAATAAATATTCATCCAATGCACATGGTTTTAAATTCTCCAAATTTTTCATACGCTCAAAAAGTAAAGGATCATTTATCTCGTGAAGAATGGAATTCATTAACTAATAAGGATTTTGAAAAATTGAAATATGGAGGATTAGGTATTAGAGATTTTTTAATTGATTTATTTCAATTTATTAATAAGAATAATTATAAAATTTATACTTTGAAAGAATTATACGAAAATATTAAGATTCATAATTGTTTAGAATAACTAAATTTATAAATATTAATTGAAGGTAATAAAAGAGGTGTATAAAATGATAAGTAAAACTGCAAAAATAGGAAATAATTTTAATATAGGGAAAAACTGTCATATAGGTGAAAATGTTCTTATCCATAACAATGTGACCATATATGATAATACTATAGTAGGTGACAATACAGAAATATTTGATAATGCCGTCCTCGGAAGACCACCTAAATCTGCAGGTAACCTGGTTCATAAATTAAAAAATGATTATTCAAATCTAGTAATAGGAAAAAATTGTTCCATTGGGGTAGGAGCTGTAGTATATATAGGGACTATTATAGGTGATAATGTTTTACTATGTGACTATTGTAGTATACGTGAAGAATGTAAAATAGATGACCATGCTACAATAGGAAGACATGTAGCAGTAAATCATAGCGTTACCATTGGAAAAAGAACAAAAATTATAGACAATGCATGTTTAGGCTCTTACTTAACACTAGAGGATGATGTTTTTATTAGTGCAGGTGTAATTTTTACTAATGATAATGAAATGCGCTTGAGTGGAAAGCAATTAGATACCACATCAGGACCTTGTGTTAAGAAGGGATGTAAAATAGGAGGAAATTCTATTTTTTTGCCAGGAGTTACAGTTGGAGAAAATTCAGTAATTGGAGCTGGATCTGTAGTAACAAAGGATATCCCTAGTGGAACTGTGGCAATGGGAATACCTGCAAGAGTGAAAAAAACTAATGTGTGAAAATAAAAAATACAAATTTTAATCCCATTAAATAAACTTATGCCTATATGAGGATACATCTTATATGGATTATTTTAATAAACTAAAAACTAGACAATTTTGGAGGAATTCAAATGGACAATAATTCCATTTATTATAGAGATAAAGCTGTGGTACTAATATACCATAATATAAGTAATAGAATAAATAATTGTCTTTCAATAAGTCCTAATAAATTTGAATCACATTTAAAAGAACTTAAGAATAAAAAATTCAATATAATAAAATTAAGACAACTTCTAGATGCAATGGCTGGAAAAAGCAAGTTGCCTCCTAATGCCGTAGTAATAACTTTTGATGATGGTATTAAAAGTTTTTATAGTTATGCATATCCAATATTAAAAAAATATAATATGCCTGCAGTTAATTTTATAATAACTAGTACAACAGAAAGTATTAAATCATCTTCTAATAAAATACAGTTTTTGACTCCACCTGAAATAAAAGAAATGTATAAAAGTGGTCTTGTAGACATTCAATCACATACCCATGACAATCATAATCTAGTATATATAGATCCTTATTTAAATAAAAAAGGATCATTAGCTCATAGAATTTATGATGAAATTAAAGGCTACGAAAGTGAGGAAAATTATATAAAAAGAATTAGATATGATTTAAAAAAATCAAGAGAAATTATATATAAATATATTGGAGAATATCCAGATGTATTAAGTTTTCCCTTTGGTCATTTTAATAATAGAGTTATAAATATTTCTGAATCATGTGGATTTAAGTATTTTATAACAATTAATGAAGGGGTTAATCAAGAAAATTCAAACTCTAAGATAGTTTTAAGAATTGGGCATACTTTTTTAAATGCAGATAAACTTATCCAAAAAATAATTAAAGTTACTAAAAATAACAACACCTAGTCATAATTCAGTAGATTTTGTAAAAGGTAATTTTATATTAAGAGGAAGTGAGCATGTGTTTATTCATATAAAATTTTTAACAAAAAATAGTGATTCCAAAACATGTTTTATTCCAAAAGATATATTTAACACGTTAAAATTAAAGGAAGAAATTAAATATGGTCTTCATGTGGGACAATTAAGTAAAAAGGTATATGTAAAACCTAATAAAGATAATGACTCTAAAAGTATGTATTTATCTCAAGATATAGTAAATAAATTATGTCTGTTGTTTGATATAACTTTGAATATATGGAAAAAGGATAATGATATTTACTTGGGACCTGTAGTTGGAATAATCCAAAATAGCAGATATGTAGCCGCCATTAAAGAAGGAGAACCTCATATAAGTGCTCAAATATATGCAAAAGAGAATAGAAAGGCACATTGCCTACTTTACTTTCTAACACCACGAGATATTAGTTATGCACATAATAAGCTTCATGGTTATTATTTTGAATATAAAGATAATAAATGGAAGGAAAAGGACTTTCCAGTGCCAGATGTAATATATGATAGATGTTCAGTAATAGATGTAGTTGAGAACTTATCAAAAAAATATAAAACACTTCAGTTAATAACTCATATTTCGCATAACTAATTTTACCAAATATAAAGTATAAAAATCTATCATAAATTCCATTATTATAGAAGTAAGAGAATAAAGAGAGGATGGAATTTATGCATAATATAGACTTTCGCTTTAAAACTCATAATCA
>NZ_JAOART010000098.1 GCF_025210435.1 Anaeromicrobium sp. | reverse complement strand
CCTATGCTACTTGAACATGACACATGAACCTATATACGAAGATTCACACTTTCGCTTGTGACAAGGACTTGGGTGGAAAAGATTTTCAATATATTTTCCTGAAATAGGCCCGCATAAAGCAAGTTTATACACCAGAAATCCATATTATAATTTTATTTTTAAAGAACCCGATTCCTTTTCATACTTCACAGCTTGTATCTCAGCTAATATACTTAAGGATATTTCCTCTGGTGTTTCTCCTCCTATGTTTAATCCTATAGGTGAGTATACCCTAGATAATTCTTCTTCACCATATCCCTTTTCCTTCATATTATTAAAGCAATGTTTTACCTTTGTTTTACTTCCTATCATACCTATATATCTAGCTTCACTTCTCATTACCCTTTCTAAGGATATTTGATCATGTTTATGTCCATGGGTAACTATTACAATATTACTAGTATCTTTTATAATATATTTTCCTAATTCTTCTTCCATATTTCCAACTAATAATTCATCTGCTTCTGGATAGGTCTCCTTGTTTACTAATTCTGGTCTGTCATCTACTACTACCACATAATATCCCAGTATCTTAGCCAATTTGCTAAGTTTATTGCCTATATGTCCTCCCCCTACAATTAGTAATTCATCCTTTTTTTTAAATACCTTAACAAAGACTTCCACATTACCACCACAAACCATACCTAATCCATCTTCCCTCAATTCATACTTAATGTTCTTAGATAAACCTCTCTTTATCAATTCCTTACTATCTTCCATGGCTTGTATCTCTATTTTTCCACCACCTATAGTACCTTCTACTAATTCTCCTAACTCATTCACAAGCATCATACTACCTTCTCCCCTAGGAGTTCCCCTAGTACTATTTACTATAGTTACTAATGCTGCATCTTCCTTATTTTTAATCATATCATATAATTTTTCTATAACTTTCCCTTCCACATTATCTCCCTCTTTTCTAATTATATATACCAATTCTAGAATCACTAAACTTTGACCACCTGTCAGGTGAAATAGGTGCCTATATAGATTTCGTAACACTAAACTTTCTTTATATAGTAACTTGCCTACAAGGGAAACTATTGAAAATTTTGGCAACCCTGGAACGTCACAACATCCTATGCTACTTGAACATGACTCATGAACCTATATACGAAGATTCACACTTTTGCTTGTGACAAGGACTGGGGTGGAAAAAATTTTCAATAGTTTCCTGAAATAGGCCCACATAAAGCAAGTTTATAAATACGAAATCTATACATCTAGTTTAATCATAATTTATCTATATAAATAATTGTACTAGATTTCCCTCAATTTTTTTATAATATTTGTAAAAAATAAAATATGGTTAAGAGTCCCAAGGCTTAAGGCCTATCTCTTAACCATATTTCATATTGTGAAACTTATGCATAAAAAAAATAACTCTGCTTGCCTAGGAAGGTAACTATATTGAAAATTTTTGGAGTTGTGGAACGTTACAAAATCTATAATACTACTTTTCCTAAGATTCTCTTTTCTACTTCCTCTACCTTTGATTCAATCTCTTTTACTTGTGCACTTACTTCCTCTACAAAGGTTTCATCCTTTATAGAACCTAAGTTAATCTTTACATTATATAACGCAGATAATACAGCAGTTCTTGACATCATGGCAGCTACAGCACCATCTGTTACGGCATTTTGATTTCCCTTTACTACAACGACTTCTATGATTTCCATAATCTCTAGGGCCTTTTTAGCAACACTTAGTGGAACTAAAGATGCACTCTTAGATCCAGCTTGAATGGCTTCTTTTCTCTTAGCCTTATCTTCATCCGTTTCCTTTGGTAATTTAAATGCATCCATAACTTCATTAAATGCATCTGAATCCCTATCTATATCAAGGACAAATTCATTTCTAAATTCTTCAGCCTTCTCAGCTATTTCTTTCATTTCTTCTTCTACTTCCACATACTTTTTCTTACCTATAGTAAGATTTGCAACCATCTCAGTTAGAGCTGCTCCTATACCTGCAGATAGGGCTGCTATACTTCCACCACCAGGAACTGGTTCCTTAGAAGCTGTTTTATTTAAAAATTCTTTAACATTTAAATCTACTAACATTTTATATAGCCTCCTGGATATATTTTAGAGTTTTATACCTTGAAATTTATTACTCTAAAACTTTATTTATTTTCGTTAGCAGTCAGCTGTTAGCAGAAGAAGTTATTTAAAACCGCTAACTGCTAACCGCCTACCGCTAACCATCTTTTAATATACTAATCCGCTGTTTTCGTTATTTACAACTAATTTACCACCCTTTATAACCTTCTCTACAGTGTTAACTCCTATGTGATATGGGATAAACTTGTATGAAGGGAATTCAAGGATTACTAAATCACCTTTTTTGCCTTCATCTATACTTCCTATTTCATGGGCACGGTCTATGGCAGCTGCACCATTTATAGTAAGTGATGTAATTGCCTCTTTAGTAGTCATATTCATATACAATGTGGATAAAGCAAATAATAATGGTATGGATTCCGTATGACAACTTCCAGGATTAAAGTCAGTGGCAAGTGCTACAGCACAACCATTGTCTATCATAAATCTACCGCGAGCATAATCCTCCTTTAAACTAAATGCAGTAGCAGGTAATAGGGTAGCCACAACTCCAGCCTGAGCCATTTTCTTTATACCCTCATCTGATGCTTGAAGTAAGTGATCTGCCGATACGGCTCCCACCTCTGCTGCCAGATCAGCTCCACCTAAGTGCACAATCTCATCTGCATGTAATTTTAGTTTCATTCCCATTTCTTTTGCCTTATTTAATAATTTTCTAGACTCTTCTATTGAAAATACATTTTTCTCACAGAATATATCACAAAACTCTGCAAGATTATTTTCTACCACATGGGGAAGAACCTTCTCAATTATATAATCAATAAATTCTTCTCCACGGCCCTTGTAATCTTCTGGCACTGCATGGGCACCTAGGAATGTGTTACTTATATCCATAGGATGAATTTTCTCTAATTCCTTCATTACTTCTAATTGCTTAATCTCCGTATTAAAATCTAGTCCGTAGCCACTCTTACCTTCTACCGTAGTAACTCCAAATTTTAACATGGAATCAAGTCTTTTCTTACCAAGATCTATAAGCTCTTCTTTTGATGCCTTTAGTGTTCCATTTGTGGAGTTTGCAATTCCACCGCCGGCTTCCATAATCTCCATATAAGAACAGCCTCTAAGTCTCATGTCAAATTCTTTCTCCCTATATCCACCAAATACAAAGTGGGTATGAGAATCTACAAAACCAGGAAGTACAGCCTTACCTGTAGCATCTATAACTTCATATTTTGACTGGTCCACATTTTTTAGTATTTCCTCTGTCTTACCTACTTTTTTTATTATTCCATCTTCTATTACTACTGCACCATTTTCTATTATGTGAATATTATCCATTTCTTTTCCACTTTTAGCTTTAAATCCACTACAAGTTACTAATTCATTTGCATTTTTAATTATCATATTTGCCATAATCATCTACTCCATTAAGCTAGTTTCTATAACTTTATCCATTGAGAATCCATATAATCCTAAGTAGTAAGCAGCACTATCTATTAAAGCTTCCATAGGAACAAGTCCTACTACTTCACTACCTAATACATTAACTCCATATCTCTTAGCTTCCATTTTAACCGTTTCAAATACTCTATATACAGAAGTCTTAGTATAATCTGTAATATTCATTGTTACCTGAGTAATTCCTCTTTCCTTAATTTCAACTCCACCAGCCTTAATGTATCTAAATCCACCACCAGAATGTCTAATAGCCCTTGCAATTTTATTTGCAATTTCCACATTTTGAGTATCTAGGTCAATGTTATAAGCTACCAGGGGCATTCTAGCTCCTACTGCCGTAACACCTGCCGTTGGGTGAATTTCATTCTTACCAAAGTCTGGGTGCCACTGGGGATCTTGTAGCTTTTCAGCCATTCCCTCAAATTGCCCCTTTCTTACCTTTGCTAAGTTTTCCCTAGCTGGTGTGCTTGCTGCCTTTTCATATAAAAATACTGGAATATTATGGGCTTCATTTATAGCTTTAGCCGTTTCCTTTGCAAGCTCCACAGCCTCTGCCATGGACATATTCTTAATAGGAATAAATGGTACCACATCTGTGGCTCCCATTCTAGAATGTTGACCTTCATGCTTAGTCATATCTATTAATTCAGTTGCCACTCCTACAGATTCTACTACTGAATTTTTTACTGCCTCAGGCTCTCCCATTATGGTAACTACCACTCTATTATAGTCCTTATCAGCTTCATAATTTAATAGTTTTACATTTTCTGCTTTTCTATATGGATCAACTATTTTTTCTATTTTATCCATATCCCTACCTTCACTATAGTTAACAACACATTCTACTATTTTTCTTATGTCACTCATGTGAAACTCCTCCTTAAAGATGTTTAGGGTTTAGAGTTTTATTTTTATCCCTTAACTCTAATCTTTTCTATTTTTCTAACTTTTCAGCTACTAATTTCTTTACTAGATCTTCCTTTGGAATATATGGTAATGTAATATGATCTTGACCTTTGTAAATTTCATTATATTCTACACAAGTAGACACGGCATTTTCATTTCTAGCCCAAGCACGTCTAGCAACTCCACCCATAACATCCCAAGGCATAGCACTCTTTAAAATATTATCTACTCTAGTACTTCCATCTAGAACCATACCAAATCCACCATTGATAGATTTTCCGATTCCAACTCCCCCACCATTGTGAAGAGCTATTAAACTCATACCACGAGCAGCATTTCCTGCAAAAATGTGAGTAGCTTGGTCTGCCATAATATTACTTCCATCTTTAATATTAGATGTTTCTCTAAATGGAGAGTCAGTTCCACCTGTATCATGGTGATCACGACCTAACATGACTGGCCCAATTTCTCCACGTCTAACCATTTCGTTAAACTTAAGGGCAATTCTCATTCTTCCAAGGGCATCTTGGTATAAAATTCTTGCTTGAGTTCCCACAACTAATTTGTTGTCATCTGCATCCTTAATCCATATATAGTTGTCGCGATCTTGATACCTTCTTTCTGGGTCAATGCAGTCCATAGCAGCCTTATCAGTCTTTAATAAGTCTTCATGCTTGCCACTTAAACATACCCATCTAAATGGACCATATCCAAAGTCAAATAGTTGGGGTCCTAATATATCTTCCACATATGATGGCCAAATAAATCCATCCTTATCGTCTCTACCATTTTTAGAAATTTCCATAATTCCTGAATCATAAATAGCTTTCATAAAAGCATTTCCATAATCAAAGAAGTAAGTTCCACGACTAGTTAATTCTTTGATTACTTCATAGTGAGCCTTTAAAGTCTCATCTACTAATTCCTTAAATTTAGCCTTATCTTCTCCAAGTAATCTTGTTCTTTCTTCAAAGGATATTCCCTGTGGACAATATCCACCAGTATATACCTCATGACAAGAAGTTTGGTCAGATAATAAATGGATATGAACATTATTTTCTGCTGCATATTGTAATAAATCTACTATATTACCATGGAATGCAATGGCACAAGTTTCTTCTTTCTCCATATAATCTTTAGCTAAGTCAAAGGCTTCCTTTGGACTCTTAGCAACGGCACTTACCCATCCTTGTTCATGACGAGTTACGATTCTTGAATAGTCAACTTCTGCAATGATACCTACACCTTTAGCTATCTCTACAGCTTTTCCTTGAGCTCCACTCATTCCACCAAGGCCAGAAGTAACAAATAGTTTACCTCTTAGGTCATCCTTAATTCCAAGTTTCATTCTACCCGCACCTAAGATAGTAGAGTAAGTTCCATGAACAATACCTTGAGGTCCAATGTACATCCAACCACCAGCAGTCATTTGCCCATAGTTGGCAACTCCTAGTGCTGCTGCTCTGTTGAAGTTTTCCATATCATCAAACATACCAACCATAAGTCCATTAGTGATAATTACCCTTGGAGCATCTGGCTTTGAATGGAATAATCCTAATGGATGTCCTGAATGGATAACTAATGTTTGATCTTGAGTTAATACTTCTAAGTATTTCTTAATTAATCTATACTGCATCCAGTTTTGACACACTTGACCCGTTTCTCCATAAGTAACTAACTCATAGGGATAAAGGGAAATGGCAAAATCTAAGTTGTTGTCCATCATTACTTGGAAAGCTTTTCCTTCAATACAATTACCCTTGTATTCGTCAATTGGCTTTCCTACAATATTTCCCTCTGGTCTAAATCTATATCCATAGATCCTTCCCTTAGTCATTAACTCCTCTAAGAATTCTGGGGCTACCACCTCATGAAATTCTTCTGGCACATATCTTAAAGCATTTTTAAGGGCTAATTCTATTTCATCTTGAGATAAATTAACGTCTCTCTTAGGAGCTCTTCTTAAACCTTCTATGAATACTGGATATTCTGGTAATACTGAATCTAATTTAATTTCCATAGCTTGTGCTACTTCTTTGTTTGATAACATATTGTTTCCTCCTTGCTTAATTTTGTCCTATGATATTCGTTTGTCGTTGGACGTTTATCGTTAAACCATAAGAAAGATTTAAAGTTTAGGGTTAAGGGCTTAGGGTTTTATCCCTTAACTCTTAACCATAATGTTTTTTTATTTTCTCTTTTAACTGATAACTGCTAACCACTAACTGCTAACGGTTCTTAGAATAATCCTGAAATATTTCCCTCTTCATCTATATCCATTCTATTAGCAGATGGTACCTTTGGAAGTCCTGGCATAACCATGATATTTCCTGTTAAGCATACGATAAATCCAGCTCCATTAGATACTCTCACTTCTTGTACTGTTATTTCAAAGTCCTTAGGTGCTCCTAATAGATTTTGGTTATCTGATAGGGAATATTGGGTTTTAGCCATACAAACTGGCAGTTTATCAAGTCCCAATTCTTCTAACTTCTTAATTTGTTTCTTGGCTTTTCCACTAAATACAGCACCACTTCCACCATATATTTCAGTTACTATGGCCTTTACCTTTTCTTCAATAGATTCTTTTTCATCGTATATAAATTTAAAGTCTGGCGTTTCTCTTTCAACCATTGAAACTAACTTTTCAGCCATTTCAATTCCGCCTTCTCCACCCTTTTCCCAACATTCATTTAATACTACTTCTACTCCTGCATCTTCACACTTCTTAATTAGAAGGTCTACTTCAGCCTGAGTATCTGTAGCAAACTTATTAATAGCTACTAATGCTGGTAATCCAAACTTTTTAATATTTTCAACTTGCTTCTCTAAATTTGCAAATCCCTTATCTAGAGCTTCTACGTTTTCTCCAGATAACTCTTTTTTATTTACTCCACCATGCATCTTAAGTGCTCTAATAGTAGCAACTATTACTACTGCATCTGGACTAAATCCACCATATCTACACTTGATGTTTAAGAACTTTTCAGCCCCTAAATCTGCCCCAAATCCAGCTTCTGTTACTAAATAATCACCTAATTTTAATCCTAATTTTGTAGCCATTATACTGTTACAACCATGGGCTATATTAGCAAAAGGTCCACCGTGTATAAGGGCTGGTGTATTTTCTAGTGTTTGCACTATATTTGGCTTAATGGCGTCTTTAAACAACATGGCCATAGCTCCCTGTACACCTAATTCCTTAGCATAAACTGGTGCTCCTTCATAATTGTATCCTACTAGCATTTCTCCAAATCTTCTCTTTAAATCCATTAAATCCGTTGCTAAGCATAATACGGCCATAACTTCTGATGCAACAGTAATCATAAATCCATCTTCACGAACAAAACCATTTCCCTTAGGTCCAAGTCCCACAACAACACTTCTTAAGTTTCTGTCGTTCATGTCTAATACTCTTTTCCAAGTAATTTGACGTGCATCTATATTTAATTCATTTCCCTGTTGAATATGATTGTCTATAGCTGCTGATAATAGGTTGTTAGCCGTAGTTATAGCATGCATATCTCCCGTAAAGTGTAAGTTTATATCTTCCATTGGAACTACTTGTGCATATCCACCACCTGCAGCCCCTCCTTTAACTCCAAATACAGGTCCTAAAGATGGTTCTCTTAAAGCAATTACTGCTCTTTTACCAATCTTATTTAAGGCTTGACCAAGTCCTACACTTGTAGTAGACTTTCCTTCCCCTGCTGGAGTTGGGTTAATAGCCGTAACTAATATTAATTTTCCATTTTCTTTATTTTCTAATCTCTTAAATATATCTAAAGATATTTTTGCCTTATATTTTCCATATAACTCTAATTCATCATCTAATATATCCCACTCTTTAGCTATGTCAGCTATTGGTAACATCTTTGCACTTTGTGCTATTTCTATATCACTTGGAACTTTACTCATTAATGATTCACTCCCTTTGTAATCTTCTTAATCCCAATTATATATGATCCACGTCTCTAAAACGTCTCCACATTTTAATTTTCACAAATCATGTGTTTTTTATGAATTTTAACATTTCCCAACTCGTATTTTTCATTTTGTGATTATGAATTTATCAACACTAAGATTTCTTTATACAGTAACTTTCCAATAAAAAAACTCCTGAGAGAATGATCTCTCAGGAGTTTTTATTAAAATTCTAATTCACCTATAGCTTCTTCAACGGCTTCAACTATAACATTAGCATCTATTAATTCAGCTGCCTTGTTTATATCCCTATACATTACTCTATCATCTTCCCAAGTAGCCACTACTTCTCTTATCTTTTCATAGGCAACTTTAGTTCCTTCACCTAATTTTGGATTGTCTAATTCAAAATCTATAGCTTGTGCAGCACTTATAAGTTCTATGGCTATTACACGACTAGCATTGTAGTATATATCTCTAGCTCCTCTAGCTGCAATAGTTCCCATACTTACATGGTCTTCTTGATTTGCAGAGGATGGAATAGAATCAACACTTGCTGGATGAGCTAACACCTTGTTTTCTGATACTAGAGCTGCTGCTGCATATTGAGCAATCATAAATCCAGAATGAAGTCCTCCCTTTTTAGTTAAGAAAGCTGGTAATCCACTTAAAGCAGGGTTTACTAATCTTTCAATTCTTCTTTCAGATACGTTAGCAATCTCTGCTATGGCAATCTTTAAAAAGTCAAAAGGAAGTGCCATTGGTTGACCATGGAAGTTTCCTCCTGAAATAGCATCTTCATCATCAGCAAAGATAAGCGGATTATCTGTAACTCCATTCATTTCTATATGTACTTTACCTAATACATAGTTAATAGCATCTTTACTAGCTCCATGGATTTGAGGTAAACATCTTAATGTATATGCATCTTGTACTCTTATTTCACCTTGTCTAGTAGTTCTTTCACTATCCTTAACTATTCTTAAGAAGTTTTTAGCCGTATCCATTTGTCCTTTGTGTGGACGTACCTTGTGAACCCTTTCATCATATGCATCTACTATTCCGTTTAATGCCTCTAAGGTTAATGATGCAGATATGTCCGCAAGCTTAGCTAAGTTCTTAGCATCATAAGTAGTTAAAGCTCCCACCGCCGTAAGTACTTGTGTTCCGTTAATAAGGGCTAAACCCTCTTTAGAAGTAAGCTCTACTGGAGTAATTCCAGCCATTTCCATAGCCTTCTTTCCATCCATAAGTTCTCCCTCATAGTATGCTTCTCCATCTCCAATCAAAGGTAATACCATATGGGAAAGGGGTGCTAAGTCACCACTAGCTCCTAAAGATCCCTTTTCTGGGATAGCTGGATGTACTCCCTTATTTATCATTTGGATTAATGTATCTAAAGTTTTTGGTTGAATTCCTGAGAATCCTTTAGAAAGGGCATTTGCACGCATTACCATTATGGCTCTTACCACATCTTCAGAAAAATGGGGACCTACTCCACAAGCATGGCTGATGATTAAGTTTCTTTGTAAATCCTTAGCTTCGTCCTTAGTTATAACCACATCACTGAATTTTCCAAAACCAGTAGTTATACCATAAACAACCTTTTCTTCATTAACCAATTTATCTACAAAAGCTCTAGATTTTTCTACTCTCTTCCTAGCTTCACTGTCTAATTCCACTTTATATCCATGTCTTGCCACATTAACTAGGTCTTTCAGAGTTAAACTATTTCCATCAATAATAACTTTTTTCATCTGTACCCCTCCATTTATAATTTATCTACAAAACCTTTTTTCATGTTTTTAAATTTTCTGACTATGTTAAAATTATACATGTGTCGAATAATGAAAGTCAATGAAATTGAAACAACTTACAGTAGTACTGCTTTATCTCATTAAAGAAAACCAAAAGAAAAAGATAACAAACAATTGTTTATTATCTCCAACTTCATTTAAAATATTAACTTAACAACCACGTAAATTACTGGAATTAACAAAACAGATTATATTTTCCTGAAATAGGCACACATATGGCCTATTAATGTTTAGGAATAGTAACAATAGCCTTGAATAAATCTCCATCTATATCTATATTAAAACTACCCTTTTGCAATTCTACAAGGCTCTTAGCAATGGATAATCCAAGGCCACTTCCTTCACTATTTCTCGATTCATCTGCCCGTTTAAAGCGTTCCATAAGTTCATTGGCATCTATATTTAATTCATAGGCAGATATGTTTTTCATAACTATGGATATGCTATTTCCCAAATCTATCACATCTATATATACTCGTGAATTCATAAGGGCATACTTAAATATATTAGACATGAGATTTTCTATAATTCTCCACAATAACCTTCCATCGCCCTTTACAAAGACCTTTTCCTCAGGATAATTTAATTTAAAATCTAGACCAGAAGAATTTATCTTATTATCTAATTCACCCATCACCTGAGTTAAGAGGGATATTATATCTATTTTTTCAAAATTCACAGGTATACTCCCACTAGATGCCTTAGACGCTTCAAATAAATCATCTGTTAACACTTTTAATCTTAAAGATTTTTCCTCTAATATTTTTAAATATTTTTTAATATTTTCTGAATCTACCTCTTCTTTTTTAAGTAGATCTATATAAGTTATTATTGATGTGAGGGGTGTTCTTATATCATGGGACACATTACTAATAAGCTCAGTCTTTAACCTTTCGCTTTTTAACTCCTTCTCAATGGCAACCTTAAGTCCTTTAGTAACTCCATTTATTCCATCTCCTAGTTCTTTATATACTCCATTACTTTCTGTTTTTATTTCATAATTTAATTGACCCTTTTCAATTGACTTTATTCCAGTGATTATCATCTCTAAATCCCTTACCTGCTTTGGTGTTGGAATCATTCTAATGGCCAGTGGAGATCTTTTTAGGCCATTTCCTATGGATGAAAATATTTTTCTTATTATTTTATATATTAAAGTATGACTAATTAAAGTTCGATTTTTAATATGTTTTGTGATGGTCAATATTAAATAAATTCCAATAATACTAGCCATAGTAGCTAATGGTATCATAAACATTGGGTACGATTCTCTGTAAGCTAAATATGTACCTCCTAGACAAGCCATTATAATAGTGCCACTTATTATTAAGTTTAAATCCAAGTAGGGTTTATCTATTAAAGTCATATTCAATGGACCATCCTTTTCCTTTCTTCCACAAGTATACATTAGATGAATAAGTGTAATCATAAGGCCTATGCCTGCACCTATAATGATTTTTAGATGAAATAATAAAAACCTTCTTCTCCTATTCCAACTCTCTTCTTTTAAATTTACAAATTCTTCATTAAGACCTATATAAATAATTTCATTATTATAATTTTCTAATCTTCTATTCATAGACTCTATTATATGTGAATCCTCTATAGAAATATCCTGTTCACTTTCGTCATAGATAATATATACAGGTTGGGATTTAAAAAATTCCTTTGACTTATTTTCTGAATTGGCTTTTACATAGCCTCCATCAGATATGAAGTAATATAAACCATCTATACTATCTATCTCCTTTATCCACTCATTATATGTTCTCAAATCCTCATTTATTCTCTTGTCTTTCCATACCTGAATCTTTGATAAATATTCCTCTTCAAAGGCTTTTTTAACATCCTCTTCCTTTATTTCTTCTTTTTTCAGCTTGCTTTCTTCATAAAATTTTTCTTTAAAATCACGATATAGATTTCGAATTTCATAATTATAATCATGTCCTTTTAAGGTACCACCACTTTTAATATGCTCCTCACCTTTATACTTACTTAAAATATTTGTTAAATAATAACTCATATTATTCAATTGTGTTTCTAATTCATAGCTTCTTTTATAGTCTCCGTTTAAAATTAAATCTCCATCCATATCTTCCATGGAAGAAAGTTCCACTAGGTGACCTATAATAATAACTGAAAAAACAACTCCTAATAAAAAGGATACTCCCTTAATAAATCTCCTATATATGATATTTTTCCACCTTATATCCAACTCCCCACACCACCTTTAAATATTTTGGTTCTTTAGGATTTATCTCAATTTTTTCTCTTATTCTCCTTATGTGCACAGCCACTGTGTTCTTTGCCCCATAGGCATAATCATTCCACACTTTTTCATAAATGGCTTCAATAGAATATACTATCCCTGCATTTGCTACTAATTCCTTTAAAATTTTATATTCTAGGGGAGTTAATTTGACTATGTCTCCATCTATGGTTACTTCCTTTCTCTCATCATCAACTACTAGTCCCCCTGTTCTAAATATACCTGTCTTTTTAGTATAGCTTCCAAAGGAAGTATATCGTCTAAGCTGGGATTTTACCCTAGCTATTAATTCTAATGGATTAAAGGGCTTTGTCATATAATCATCTGCGCCCATATTTAATCCCATTATTTTATCCATATCTTCAGATTTTGCAGAAAGGATTATAATTGGAATATTTTTATTATCCCTTATTTTATTAGTAGCTGTCATACCATCCATCTTAGGCATCATAATATCCATTATAATTAAATGTATCTCCTCATTTTCAATGACATTCAATGCCTCCAGCCCATTATAAGCCTCAAATATGTTGTAACCCTCATTTTTAAGATATATTTCTATGGCCTGAACTATTTCCTTATCGTCATCACATACGAGTATATTCATAAATTATACCCTCCTTCCTTAGGTATATTAAAAAAACTATTATATTAATAATTATAAAGCTTATCTATTAAGAACTACATTACTAAAAACGAAAGATTTTCTTAAGATTATAGATTTCGTAACACTAAGCTTTCTTTATACAGTAACTTGCCTACGAAGATTCACACTTTCGCTTGTGACAAGGACTTGGGTGGAAAAGATTTTCAATATATTTTCCTGAAATAGGCCCGCATAAAGCAAGTTTATACACCAGAAATCTATACTCCTATGAAAAATTAAAATAACCCTCAATTTCATTTAATTGAGAGTTACAAAATTGGGCATATTCAAACAATAAATTAGTCATTTCATTGGTTATTTCTTTCATATGCCTTACTTTCCTATATTTAATTCCCTGGCATAATAAAACATATACTGTTGAGCAAATCCACCTAAGTCTTCATATTTTTCCTTTGCAAATTCCTGTATTTGATTATTAGTAGCCCCATCCTTAAAATAGAAGTATTCCATTACCCTTTTCACCCACACATCTATGGGAAAAGCATTATATTTTTTCATAGAAAACAATAATATACAATCGGCAACTTTAGGTCCCACACCCATTAATTTAAGTAAATTCTTCTTTGCCATTTCCCTATCTAAATTCTTAAGAGTGTACACATCCACTTGATTTTCCTTCACTATATATGTGGTACTTTGTATATATTTTGCCCTATATCCCACATTCAAAGCCTTTAATTCCTCTTCTGCCTTATTGTAAAGTTCCTCCGGTGTGGGAAAGGCATAATATTTTTTTTCCTTATACTCTTGGATAAAACTTCCATACTTCTCACTTATAAGCTCTACTGATTTTTTTATCCTTGGTATGAAATTTCTAGCAGATATTATAAAGGATACTATAGTTTCCCATTCATCTTGATTAAGTATCCTTATACCATGTCCATGTTCCACTGCCTGTGCCATTATATTATCATCCTTTGTTAATTTATCCTTAATGACACCATAATCCCTATTAAAATCAAAATAGTCTACCCATATATTTTGAAAATCTTCCATATTAGTATTTAAAAATGTGAAAATACCTTCCTCCTCATATATATGAAGTACCTTACCATAAGCTACCCCTATATAACTACCATCTTCTTCCTCATTCCATCTAAAACATTGTCCACACTCAAAGGTATCCTTCAAATTAAAATCCCGTATTTTAGCAATTATCCTATTATTTTCTTCTCTCACATATTCTATCATCTAATCCACCCCATTACATATATTTATTTCCATTTTCATAGGCTTTTATAAATTCATAAAAGAAAGTTTTTCATATACACTGATGCTCCCACGCCTAAAGGCATGGGGTTCTTAAATATGTTAACTTCCCTTATACTCTCAACATAAGGCTTACATTATTACTAAATGCTCATGCCTACAACATTTAAGGACTAATTAATTTTTTTAAGACTTTCATT
>NZ_JAOART010000097.1 GCF_025210435.1 Anaeromicrobium sp. | reverse complement strand
ACCAAAAGAATTAGAAGAAGAAATAACCATAAAAAAGGCAATTGAAAAATTAGATATCATGTCACTGAATAAAGAAGAAAGAGAAATATATGAAAATGATTTAAAAAGACTTAGAATATATAGCGCAGATATAAAGACAGCGGAGAAAAAAGGTATAGAAAAAGGTATAGAAAAAGGTATAAAACAAGGTATAGAGAAAGGAATAGAAAAAGGTAAAATAGAAATTATTAAAAATATGTTGCAAATAGGAATGGAAATAGAAAAAATTAAGATTTTAACAGGAGTATCAGAAGAAAAAATATTTAAAATCATGAATAAATAAAGCACTGAGTATAGCAAAGGCTTCCTATTCATCCTATAAGAAAACATAGGACAACAGGAAGCCTAAATACCGTTATATGAAAGCATTTGACGTAAAATCAAATAATTTTATCATAGAGTATGATAGTTCAGCATTACATTTTGATCATTCAGATGGAAATAGGCCATTTATATATGATTTTTATTGCATTTCATAATATTGGATTTTGACTATATACAATGAGATAAACTTCATCAAAAGTTTAACTTATGGGAAGATGAAGAAAAAGACTATATGATAACTGATTTAGTTGAGATTCATTTCATAGAAGTACCTAAATTTACCGACTTAAAGGAAAAGAACTTAAAAGAAGAGTAATTATTAAATATTTTTAATATGAGGTGTAAAGATGAGAAAATTATTATTGATTATTATTCTGCTATTATTATCAGGTTGTAATAATTTAACTGAGAAGGAATTACCTTTAGATGAAGCAGAGATTATAAATTTAATGAATGAAAAAATGGATATAAAAGATATCCAAGATTGGGACATGGAAAAAAATGGTGAGATCTTCACATTTTCTTACATTCCCAAAGATACTTCAGTTGAAGGCACATCATATAGTGTCAATTCAAAAACTGGAACTGTTTACGAGTATATCTCAGGTGCTCCCCAAACTAATCTAGTAGTGAAGGGTTCTTTGAACTTTACAAATATCACCAATGGCGATGTTTATTATTCGGAAATATATAAACTTGCAAATCCATTTATACAGAGTAAGAATTTTATTCCAATTCCATCAAAAGATAATTGGATAGAAGGTGGCTATGGTGATGGTTATTTGTATGGTAAAGTTAAGAATGGTGATAGACAATTCTTTATTAAATTTGATGTTTTTACAAAAGAATGGGAAGAAATTGAAAATCCATTTTGATTAAGCTAGTGACTTTAAAATAATAAGACATGTTTTAATAGAGTTTGATGTTAATCCTTATTTACCAATAGATGAGGACTATTGCAAGAAAAGAAAAGGCTTGCCAGTTTCTGATATAAACTGGTTTTAAATGACTTGAGCCCTATGACGTGAAAGTGTCACGTAGGGTTCTTAGTGGAGAAAGAGGGGGCAACCCTTCTGACTTACCCGACTAACAATGCTAGTTTATTAGAAGGGGCAATATGAATTGGAAATTAATAGAGTATGAAAATGGAAACCTGGTAAGATTTTATAGGGGATGGCAAAATATCTATAATAGATATTGTAAAATAGTAAAAGACTACGAATTTATAGGGAGTGATATATATTGAGTGAAAAAAGACCTTGGATAGTAACTTTTATTGGGGATATGAACATGTTATTTGCTTTAGTGTCAATAGCATCATTATTTCCTGGTTTTCTAGAAGGTTTTGGCTTTTATACTATACAATCATATGTTTTATCAAATACCGTTATTAAGCTATTATTGTCTATAACTCTCCTAATAGCATCTTATGGATTTTTGAAGCTTAAAAAATGGGGTTATTGGCTAATGGTAAATTACAATATATTTTTCTTAATAGTATATATTTGCTGTTTACGAAACAAACAACCATACCTTTCCACAAATATTATGACTACAGTTATAGAATTAATATTTGTTTTACCAACAAAAAAATACTTTTATGAAGAGAGGTTTCCTACATAATATTCTTATATTATGTAATATTGGAGGAGCGAGTATATAGAAGAAAAATTCATATAATTTGGCAAACTATAAGAATGGAAAAATGTCTATATTAGACATAAAAGCAGTGGATGAAAAAGTTGATGGCATAAAAAAGGTAGGGTGGGTAAAGTTTGGAGGAATATTCGGTCCTGATTGGAGAATGTAGCTTCCATATATAATTTAGCCAAATTAAAAATTATTAATTAATATAACTTTACATTTTTAAATTAATTCATAATATTATGAAGGGATACACGAAGGAAATGGGAGTATACAAGTAATTAGTAGAGCATTAGGCAATAGTATATTTCCTTTTAGAATTTTAATAAACCAGAGGTTAGTACTATTATAATTGAATAAAAATACAACATACTCTATTGACAACAATAATTTCACGTGCTAAAATTAGTTCATACTCGAACAAATAGGAGGTGGGATAATGAGCGTTGATTGTAAATTAGTTGATTATGATTGTATCGCATTAAAGCTTAGAGATGTTATTTCATTGACAGATAAGTTTTACTCAAGAAAAATTAAGGAGCTTGGTTTACCAATTTTGATGAATCATATTCCCCTTTTCTACATCTTGTCTGATTCTGAACAACCCCTAGCATTTACAGATATATATAACACATGGGAAATATCAAAGTCATCTTTATCAGAGGTGATAAATAAGTATCACAATATGGGCTTTGTTGAGAAAATATTATCTACAGAAGATAAAAGGTCTTTCACTGTTGTTCTTACAGAAGAGGGGCAAAAGATACGTGAAGAGCTTGACCGTATATCAGAACAACTGCTAACTAAGTTCTACTCAAATTTTGATAATACCACTCGTGATAAATTTGAAAAAAACGTAGACCATATTATTTCAAATTTAAGAGATATATAAATACTCGAAAGAGTATTTTTATTCAAATACATAGTTCGTACATGAACTAACAATGATCTTGAAAAGAATTACTACTAAATCCCATCGTAGGAATGTATGAGGAAAATAAGAGTGGAGGTGACAATAAAAAACATAAAAAGAATTATAAGCTTCTTAATCATTTTATCAGGTATTGGATAATCCTGTTACCCTACTGATGTATTTTTTAGGCTTAAACTGGCCTATTGTATTATTATCAGCACTATATTTTTTAAGCATTAAATTCGTACGCGAACAAACATGATGGAAAGGAGAATGAAAAAATGAACGAAGTAATTAAAACAATCAAAAAAAGAAGAATGACTGGAAAGTTTAAGAACTCACAGCTAACAGATGAACAAATCATAGAAATTATTAATGCGGGGCAACATGCACCATCTGTTCAGAAACAGCAAGCATGGAACTTTACAGTTATTCAAGATAGAGAATTACTTAATGAATTAAGTAAAGAATCTAAATTAATTGGACAGAAATCAGATGCTGAAGTGATACGAAAACTAAACAGCAAAGAAGACTATCATGTATTTTATAATGCACCAACAGTAATTATAGTTTCAGCGGATAAAGAAGCCATGATGCCAGAAGCTGAGTGTATAGCAGCAACACAGAATATGCTTCTTGCAGCTGAGTCTATGAATATTGGCGCATGCTGGATATCAGCATTAGAAGGACTTTTTAATAGCCACAAGGGTGATGAATATAGAAAAAAATTAAATTTAGGGGACAACCAAATTCCCCAATTAGCTATCTCATTAGGTCATATAGAATCAAGGCCAGAAAAGGCATATCCACGTAGAAATGGTAAATATAAGTTTATTAGATAAGTGAGGTGAAATGAATGAAAGGTATTATTTATTACTACTCAAGCACAGGAAATACAAAGTTAGCAGTTAATTATTTAAAGAATCACATTCACAATGCAGAAATTGTGCTTTGTGATATAGCCAATGACAACATTATTGAATGTGATAGTTATGATTTTGTGGGATTTGCTTCATTTGCTGAATATCTTGGACCACCAACTCTTATGAAGAGATTCATTGAAACCCTTAGCCTTCAGAATGGAAAACCGGCATTTGTGCTAAATACTTACGGCCGATTTACAGGTCCTACTCAAATAGAATTCGCAAAGCAAGTAGATGCTCGTGGTTTTAAAGTCGTTGCAGGACACTCTCTGATCATGCCTATGAATTATCCACCAATGAAGAGAAAGGGAAAACACTCCACTAGTGAGCCATCGCCAAAAGAAATGTCCAATTATGATAGATTTATAGCTCAAATTGAAAGAAGTATTACTCAGATAGAGGAGGGTGAAGATCTCAAACCTTTACTAAGGACTTTTAGCTTAAAGAAATTGGTTCCAAGCATGGCAAGAGACAAGGTGAAAAAGGATTTTGGAATTCAGCAAATCGATCAGGAGAAGTGTGTCAACTGTGGTAATTGCGCTAGAGTCTGTGGATATAATGCAATAGAAATGAACCCAAATCCTGTTGTTAATCACCAGAAGTGTAACGGATGCTGGGCATGCTACAACACTTGTCCAAAGAAAGCAATTAATGCAAAGAGTTTTAAGGGTGAATACCAGTATAAAGGTCCATCAAAAGAACTTGTTGATAGAATGAGTAAATAAGGTCTCATATTGAAATCGGAATAGAAATGGAAAATAACATCCCATAGTACAGCAATTTCTCACACGTCCCTGATTATCCAAAATGGGGCGTGTTTTCTTACTTTTGGAATGTTAAAATATACAAGAGTATAGAATAAGTAGAGCTGAGTCGGGAATTGTGGGAATATTAGGCATTATTCAGAAATAAAATTAAATTATCCTAATACTTATATAGTGATTATAGATACTTTGAAAAAGCTAAATAATGAAGAAAGTTTTATAGATGTTTTTTCAAATACAGATACTAACTTGATAGATGTAATGTTAAATATAATATTGAAAGAACAATATAAAATAAATGATGAAGTATATAAAAGGGTATATGAAGAATGCCAGATATGGATTTAGGGGTTGAACCTAGTTTTAGAATATACACTTTAACATCAAGAAATCTATAGGGCTATATATAGTTCTAATGTTGGAGCTCACCAAACATAGTATTATATACCGTAATGTGAGTATTAAATTTAATTTTATATAAATATATTCTTGTAATCTCTTATCTTGCATAGATTAAAGTGGGAGGAGATTAGATGATTATTTATAAAAAGGATATTATTCGAGTATTGACATTTATAATTGCTACTATAGTTTTATCATTGACTTTATTTAAAATCATAAAGAACAACTCACAACCCTATGTATTAGGTGGATATATACATGAATTTGAAAAACAGAAGAATGAAACAGGGTTATCAAGGCCTGTTATTAACACAAATGAGAATGATTTTGATGGGGAGAGATTTCAAAGACCATCTAAAGAACCAGCATTGAAATTAAAATATGAATATAAAGGTTATGAGGGTTTATATAAAGATTTATTACCTCCGTATATTCCTATAGAATATCCACAAAAGTATAATAAACCTACAGATGTAATTAATGCCTATTATTCCATATTAAAGGATGCATCTAATACGATAGGTTACAATGGTGGATGCGGTACTGTAGGGCGTAGCAGAACTCCTTATCCCTTTGCTTATGAGCTATTAAGTAGTGAAACTAAAGAAGAAATATCATTAAATAAATTCATAGATTCTTTTTCAGGTATAGGACATACTACTTTATTAAAATTATATTCAGCATTTCAACCTCCATATACTCCTGAAAATACAAAATATTATATGGTAGAAATTGAAATAATAACTGGACCACCTTATTCAAAAGAGGAAGAATATAAACCTACCTATTTTGCTTATTACTATGGAATTCTTACAACGATTTATGATGAAGAAGAAGGATGGAAAATAAAATCTGTAGATTATATACCAGAAGATTTCCTTTGTGCTCCGTGGCATGGCTGGGATTGGGATAGTAAGGCTCTTGTCCAGATTGTTTATGGTAACTGGTATAAACTTATTGATAAAATTGATGAAGTAGAAAAAAAGGATTCATATATATCAATGTATGCAAAAGGAAAAGACAATGAATACAGATTTGATTTTATAAGAATTACAAATGGTGAAGATATATTAATACATGAATATATTAAGGTAAATGATAAATGGAAAGAAGTAAATCTTTTAAAACCAGGTCATCAACATTATAAATTATCTATTTTGAGTTTTAACAAATAATACATATAAGTTGTAAATTATTATTTTAATATATATTATTTATTGGTATATTTTCAAAGTAAAATAGAAAGGAAAGTATAGTAACCCTATTGTAAAATGAAAAAACATTTTTATTTTACAATAGGGTATTTTGTTGTAAAATTTTAGAAGAGGGTAAAAATGTAAAGGTTCTTTAGAGCTACGACAGATAAGATAGGGTTTTTTTTATCCTATGAAAAAGATGTAGGACAATGTAAAGTTAGACAGCATTCTAATTATTAAATGAGAAGGTATTATGATGATTCAAATCAAAACTACAGATGATAGATATGCCATAGTAGCAAAGTATTTTATGTGAAGATTACTCTATATTTAGTATAAAGGGGAAGCATAGATGAGAATAAGGAAATCTTATGTTATAGTATTAATATTTGTATTGATATAGGACCACATAGATTCTAGGGATGTTATTGGTACATCTAAAGAACGTTTTTCACCTGATAAGGAAAGGTAAATGTTGTGAAAATAACTCTAACAATACCTAGAGTAATAAGAGAAGGAGATAAATATGTCAAAGAAAAGGAAGAAAGGGATAGTTTAGATGAAGATTTATTCTTAGAGGATGATTGGGAAGGAAATCCGTTTTAAATTGAGAATAAATAAGAAGAACTAGTGGAGCAGATCATTATGAGAATAGTACATATTGAAACACAAGTAGGCAATTTGCAGGGAAGAGATGCTATCTATCTAGATAGTGTTGACTACCAGCCTGTTGATAAAGTTTTAAAATTGATAGGAGAAATCAATTTAAATCTTTCAAGTGAAGGTAATAGTGACGACTTTGCTCCTTATGTATTGGAGTTCAGAGGCATTCATTCATATAGTCAGGTTCATTTAGATGTATGGATAAGAAATAACGAGGACTGTTTTATGGGATCAAGTTTTTATGAAGTTTTGGATGATGAAGAAGCTGCTAAGGCATCAATAATTAAAGGTGAGCCATTTAAGAAATTTATTGTACAGACGTATGACCATGTATTTGAAATAATCAGCATCAATTTTCAAATGTCTATGGAAATGAATATATTTTCCTGAAGTAGACACATATAAAGCTGATTTATAAATACGAAATCTATAGTCATTATCACAGTATGTGTAATGAGATTTAAGAAAATTCTATAATGTGTACTAATGTTTAAAGGGTGAAAGAGTATGGGCATTTAGAAAGGAGGAGTTACAATGGCGTTATTTCCGTATTTTGCATTAATAAATGTTGTTCTTTTAATTATATCTATTGGATTTACTATATATGGATTTATACTATTTGTCAAAGTTACTAAGAGGGGAATAAAAGCACTTGATATTTATATAGAAAAAAATAGTGAAGATAAGATTGGATAATATATTAGATTTGTACAGTGGTTAAACATGAAATTAAGATTAGAGCGGTAATAAGATAAAGACAAGAGTTGTTTGTGTATTCTATGAAAGTAGGTGAATTCATAATGAGAAAAAAGATGAAGAAAAGAGTTTTCAAGGATGGGATTTTTCCTATTTAGACAATAGGTGGAAAGAGGAGAAATTACCTTGGGACTACAAAGCATTATTAAAAAAGTATTTAAAGTCTCACTATCAGTTACTTGATGTGGGGACAGGTGGTGGAGAATTTTTATTGTCATTAAATCATCCTTATGAAAAAACCGCTGTTACAGAGGCTTGGGAACCAAATGTTAAACTGTGTAAGGAAAAATTATTACCATTAGGTATATGTGTCCGTCAAGCACATGAAGATAATGAATTACCATTTGAAGATAATTCCTTTGATATGATTATTAATAGACATTCAGTTGAATTAATTTAGGAGGTAGTATGAAACAACATAAAAATTTAAAACTTATACTCTAAATGATTAAATTTAATTACAATTTTTTACAGTTGGTGATTACACTAATCCTTAAGCAGCTTTTAACGCTTTCAAAACCTCATCTAAAGGAATATTACTTTTAGCGCATTGATAAATCCAAGAGATACTATT
>NZ_JAOART010000096.1 GCF_025210435.1 Anaeromicrobium sp. | reverse complement strand
TCTTGATTTTAAATTTGTTTTATACAGTAACTTGCCTACAAAGGAAACGATTGAAAATTTTTGGAACCCTGGAACGTCACAACATCCTATGCTACTCCAACATGACACATGAACCTATATACGAAGATTCACACTTTCGCTTGTGACAAGGACTTGGGTGGAAAAAATTTTCAATATATTTTCCTGAAGTAGGCCCACATAAAGCCGCTTTTATATGACGAAGTTTTTCTATAGCAATAAATAGACTCACATAACCATAACTTTCACACTACATTTAATTTAAAATAAGCGACATTACCCTTTTATAGGTAGTGTCGCTTTGTTTTTAATCTTTCCTAATAGAAAATAGAGTCCATTATTATAACAAAATAATTATCCGTATCTTCTTTTAATTTATCAAAGAATACCTTATGTCCTGTAATTTCTTCTGCAAAGGCCTCTTGACTCTTTAAATCCTTTGGATCAAAAGAAGGGTCATCTATCATTTTCTTTGCAAGTTCAACAGCATACTCTGGTACTAAAATAGTAACTGGTATAGGCCATCCTGATAATCTTCCAGTCATGTCTGCTTCAGCAGTCTTCTCACTTATCATTTTATTTATAAGTTCAAAGTTTCCAGCATCCTTTTCCTCTATTTCAAGTCCCATTACTGTTGGGAATGCTTGTGTTGGAGTTGGACAACATTGTTCTGCCATTATGTATTTTTGCTTAAGAGCTTCATCTATTATAACACCATACATTCCACAATTTGTACCAAATATATTTGTATTTTTTCCGTATTTTTCAATTTGTCTAGGTATGTCTTCCCTAAGGAATTGTTGCATAGCTGCTGGTCCACCACCTGTTTGTGGATCTGGTGTAGTAATGTCTACGAACTTCATTCCAAGACTTTCAGCAGTTTGTTTCATCATATCATGTCTTTTCACTATAACTTCCTTTGCCATATGAGTAGGGAATGAATAATGAATTAATGTTTCTGCTCCCATCTTCTTAGCCTTTTTAGCTATAGTTTCTCCTCTTTTTACCCAGTTTGTATCTAAACATACGTCAATATACTTTGACATCATATCTGGATCATCCCAGATAGGTGCTGTTATAGTTATAATCTCAGGTCTTACTTCCTCAACCTTTTGTAATGCTGGTAATAATCCTGATTGTCCTGATACTACCACTATAGCTTTCATTTCTGGATCATCAGCTAAGGATACTATCTGGCTTATACCCGTTTCTATTTCTGTAGAAAAATTCTCTGGTAATGTAATATGTTTTATCATATCTCCATACTTTTCTACCATACGCTCTCCTGCTCTATACTCATCTTCACTAACAGATAATGTTGGCGTTACTATACCTATTTTATAAGATTTAGTTTCTTCAACCTTGGTTTCTTCAACTTCATTTGTTGTAGTCTTCTCTTCTACTTTAGACTCTGTTCCTGAACATGCTGCTAAAGTAAATATTAGTGCAATTGCCATTACTATGGCGACTAACCTTTTTCTCATTATTCCATCTCCTTCATTAGTTAAATATTAAGATACTCCTAGAATCCATTTAAACATATTTTCAAGTATATATCTAATAGATTTTTCTTATAGCTTACATAGAAATCATTTGTATTTTTTATCCAAGATTTTACATGCATCAACAAAAAGAGACATGGATGGTATTAAAACCATCCATATCTTTTAAAGCATATGAAAGAAATAAACTAGTCAGTTCTCTGAGGGATTTGGATTATTTTCAAGGCATGGCGAGCAAGCATATTAAACATATGTAAGCGATTCCATAACGAAGAAAATAATTCAAATAACCAGTGAAATGACTAATTTATTTTTTGAATATGCCTAATATACTATTTCTGTCCAATTAATTTCATCCATATATTTATTAACATACTCATAACACATCTTTGGATGTATAGTTTCTTCATGGGATATGGTGATTATGGACATTGCTACTGAAAATTTAATAGTTTTAACTATATCCATATTGTTCATATACCCGTATCCTAATCCTGCTACGAAGGAATCTCCTGCTCCCGTTACATTCTTTACAATAGCATTATTAGCTTTTATTTTTCCATATTCTAATCCATTTGAATAATATATTCCATCCTCATCTAAACTTATAAACACATTCTTAACACCTAAATCCAAAAAATAGTCCACAGCTTTCCTTAAATCTTCATCTGTCTTAATTTTAAATCCAGCTAAAACTTCTGCTTCATGTCTATTTGGCTTTATTGTGTGAAAATGCTTAATTAAATGCCTAATATTTTTTGCCTTTGCAGCTGAAATAGGATCTAGTATAAATTTAGTCTTGCCCTTAAAACTTTCAAGTATATATTCTAAATTAGTTGGATTATCTGCATCCAAAAAAGTATATTGTGAATTCTCTATAATTTCCCTCTTAGAATCAATAAACTCAAAGGTCATTTCATCAACACTCTTCATATCTGCTATGGCCGAAACCATTTCTCCATATTCATCTAAAATGGCCATATAGGTCGGTGTTGTCCCTTTTTCCAGTATAAGAGATTCACTCATATCGTATCCCATAACCTTAGAATGTTCTAACATACTACGTCCCTTTTCATCATCTCCAAGTATGGAAATAAACTTAGTATTAACTCCAACACGAGCCATATTTTCAGCTATATTTCTACAGACTCCCCCAAATGTAATTTTAATATTTCCTGGTGTAGAATCATATGATCTATATTTAGCACTACTAAAACCAATAATATCCACAACGGATGCTCCAAATACTAAAACATATGGTTGGTTATAATCATTCATCTTAATTTTCTCCTCCTACCTGTAACCTATATATTTTATCATATTTTGTCTTTTTTAGTAGCATTATGTATAAATTTTTTAAAATTTCCAGTAGTTTAACAGTTATATAAATCTAAATCCATATTTATTTTCTATTTTTCCCCAATATTATTTGTCTATTTATGTCATATTAGGTTATAATAAATCCAACAACTATTATAGGAGAGTGACATGATGAACGGACGAAGTCATATGATTATTGGAACTGCAGCAAGCCTCCTATTGTTACCTAAAATGGGATATGAAGTTAACTTACTAACTAGTACAGCTGCTGCCTTAGGATCTTTAATTCCAGATATAGATCATCCTAGAGCCCTTATCAATCAAAAGCTTTTATTTAAGAAGAATAAAGAGGGTAAGACCATTTTTTACTGTACTGGTGGTGGTATATTGCTTTATAAAGGATTTGAATCCTTTAGTAAGTCCATGATATTTTTAGGTGTCCTATTAATCCTAATAGGTCTATCTAAACATAGAACCTTCACCCATAGTTTAGGAGGAGTCTTAGGAATTAGCTATTGTATATTTTTCCTATTTAATAAACAAATGATAATGGATAATATAACTTATGCCACTATTATAGGGGTAATCTCCCATTTAGTATGTGACTTTTTCACCAAGGAAGGAATTGAGCTATTTTATCCCTTAAGTAAGAAGAAATATAGCTTCCCTTTTACTATTACAACGGGAAGCATGGCTGAATCTGCAATAAATTTAATATTTATATTTATAATTTTTAACGAAACTATCCTAAAATAATAGGAAGGGCCAATAAGCCCTTCCTATTTATAAGTCTAATTTTTAGGACTTTTAAAAAAGTCCTTGTCACCTATTATCTTATTAAGAAGTCTTGTTTTTATCACTTCTTGAATCTCAGGTCCCTCTATTTTTTCATTTCTTCCATCAAATTTAATATATAATTTATCATCCCTTGTAAAATATAAAACAGAAGGGTCTGGTGAAGAGGGCACATAAATTTCTATTACATAATAATCCTTTTTTATTTTTTCCTTTTCCTTTAATTTTATAAACTCTATAGTAAATAAGGATCTATCTACCACAGGCCTTATATACTTTAATTTTTCTATGAATAACTGTCTTATATGATCCCTATCTTCCCTATTTAAATAGGTTCCCTTTATTATTCCATCATCTGTTATACCAAAATATATTTTTCCAAATTTATTATTTTCACCATTTAAAAATCCACATATATATTTTTCTAATTTCCTTGCCATTAGATCCCTTGGATCTTCTTGGTCTACCCTAAACTCTTTAAATTCATACTCATTATCTTCATCCTTTTCAAAGGTAGATCCTATTTGAAAGAACCTTTCAAATTCTAACTGTTCCATTTTATTTTCATTATTTATTATCATATTCCAAGCTACCAATATTTTTTTCCTTATTCTTTCATCATTTAATTGACCTACTTTTACTACTAGTCTATTTTTATTTATGGTTTCATTATGATTTACTAAGGCTATAGTATCCTTTTCATTTGCCTTTATATCCACATGAAGAAGATTATTTTCGTTTCCATATTTTTTAGGAACTACTATGACTATATTGACGCATTGACTAAATTTATTTATGGCATTGTTAGAAATAACTAAAACAGTTTTCACTTCCCCCATTTCAAATCCTTCTATGGGAACCTTTGCAAGATATATATCCCATTGTTTAATGAGCATTATTGGTTTCCCCCTATCCCCAACTTATTTATATATATGTTAAAATATAAAAAAAAAGACGCCATAAAAGGCGTCCTTATCTCATTATATTATTACTTTTTAAATATTCCAAATGGCTTACCTACAGGTAAAAATACTTTTCCGAAATGAGTATTTAATACAGCTGCTGCAAAACCATAGAATCCACACATGGAAATTGCAAACTCTGAATATGCAGCTAAATTATGAGCAAAATGAGTTGCAATTCCAAAAGAACTTAATGTTAATCCTACAAATAATAAATCAATTAATACAAAAATAGTGAATAATACCTTATGTGTTTCCATAGAACCAATAGTCATAACTACACTGAAAATTAAGTATCCTAAAAATGCGAATCCTAATTGCTTTCCGTCAACAGTTGCTGCCATCTTTTCTCCAAATACACCATTTTGAATCATCCAAGACATGGCTACTGCAAACCAGAAGAATGCATATCCACCAAATGCTGTAGTTCCAAAAGTGTTGTTTTTCTTTGCATCATTAATGCAAGCGAATAACTGAGCAAATGCTCCTAAAAAAAATGCCCATGGGATTACAAAAGCAGTTCCACTTGTCCACCCTAATTTTAGAGAAGAAGCCACAAGAGTAACTATTGATAATCCAAATAGACCAAGAGCCGATGGATCAGCCGTAACAATTTTTACATTTGTTTCATTGTTCATGTTTTTCAAGTCCTCCTTATATTATATACACATATAACTATTAAATATTAAAATCAGGTTTTTGTCAATACAATTGCAACATTTTTCGACTATTTTTTCATTTTAGCAAATGCCATTTTAGGTTGGTTGCATGTGGCACATGTCCAATATTCAGGTAAATCTTCCCATTTCGTTCCTGCTTCTATGTCATTTGTCCAATCACCCTTTTCTTCCTTATATGAATAACCACATACACTGCACTTGTATATTTCCATAATATTCCCTTCTAACTAAAAAAAGTTATATGAACTATAATATCCAAATATAGCTCATATAACTTTGCAATTTTTTCCTATTATAAGACATATGAAAGAAATAAACTTCCTTACCAACTATTATTTAACTAATTTAGAGATAGTTCTGAACTCTGGCGCCTTTGAATATCTACATAATTCAAATAATAAGGATTCATATGTAGTAACTATTACTCCTAATTGTGATAATCTATTCATAGCCACTTTTTTATTATTCTCATTTCTTGAACCAACACAATCTTCCACTATTACAGGCTCATACCCCTTTGCCTTTAAATCTAAGACCGTTTGCATTACACATATATGACTTTCTATTCCTGCTAATATGATAAATTTCTTTCCTGACTTGTCCATATACTCCATCATATTTTCATCATCACAGCAGCTAAAGCTACTTTTTTCCATTGGAGTATAATCACCTAATACTTCCCTTAATGTTTCAATAGTATGTCCTAATCCCTTAGTATACTGCTCAGATACGAGGACATCAACCCCCATAGTTTTTAATCCTTCCATTAAAATTCTCAAATTTTTAGTTAGATTTTCATTATCATGGATATGAGGTAATAATACCTCTTGTACATCTACTAATACTGCCATAGTTTCTTCTTTTAAAATTCTCACAGATCTTCCCCCTCATTGAAATTCTATTTTCTACATTTAATATTATATTATGTTCTTTAATACTTCTGCAACATTTTAACTATTAATAGATTATGCAGGTAGTTCTGGATTCTTTTCCTTTTGAAATTTATACCATATGTCCTATTTTGTGGTATAATCGTGAATAAGATAGAAAAAAATAGAATTTTGGAGGAGATTATGAATAACCATTCATTTAAAGTAACTTTAAAATATTTTATAACTTCATTTTTAATAATAACCTTGTTAGTAGGTTCTTATTATTATTTAGATGTTAGCATACAAAAAGACCTGATTTTATCAGATGAATCAAATTTAATCGAAGTAAAACAAGAAACTATTATAAAGGATTTCAATGCTATAATTTCTGATTTAATGTATCTTTCTGAAATAACTGATCTTGAAAACCTAAAAAATCCTGAAAATACTAGCTATAGACAAAGATTGGAAGAAGAATTTGTATCCTTTATTAAACGTAAAGGGCTCTATGACCAAATAAGATATATTGATACTTCTGGAATGGAAATTCTGAGGGTTAACTATAATAAGGGAACCCCTCAAATAGTTCCTTCTCATAAATTTCAATCTAAGAAGAATAGTTATTATGTAAAGGATGCTTTAGTTCTTAAAAGGGGACAAATTTATGTATCTCCCTTCGATTTGAACAAAGAACAGGGTAAAGTAGAAATGCCCCTAAAGCCTATGATAAGATTCTGTACACCAATATTTGACTCTAATAATGAGAAGATGGGAATATTAGTCTTTAATTATTTTGGTCAAGAATTAATAGACAATCTTTCTGAAGGTGATAAAAATTCGTTAGGACATATTCTCTTAGTTAACTCATCTTCCTATTATTTAAAAGGGGTAACTTCTGATGATGAGTGGGCATTTATGTTCCAAGATAAAAAGGAAAATACCTTTAGTAAATCCTTTAATGAAGAATGGGTAGAAATACAATCATCACCATCTGGTCAATTAGTTTCTGAAAATGGAGTATTTACTTACACTACAATAGATCCAAGACTAGAGGCTCACAATTCTAGTTTAAAGACTGGAAGTATAGACGGAGAGTATATTAATAAGGACAATTATAATTGGAAACTTATAAGTTTTGTATCTAAAAAAGATTACAATAACTATTCCCGTGGTTCTTTAACTGAATTATTAATTTTTTATTTACTATTATTAATAGGATCCTTTTTCATATGTAATTTACTTGCAAAATCCACATTAAACAAACAAAAAGCAGAAGAAGCCCTTAAGGATAATATAGAGGAGACTTCCCTTTTAATGGGAAAATTATCCAAAATGTCAAATAAAGTATTAAAAATATCTAATACCTTATCTGATAGTACTAAAATCAACCAATCCTCTAACGAAGAAATTACTCTAAAGGTTAATGAGTTAGTGGACGAATCAAGTATGTATTTATCCCTGACTGAAAATGGTCTGGATGTAATGAATGAAATGAGTAGGGGAATGGAACATATAGCTACCGTTTCCAATACTGTTACTAATTTAGCTTTAACTTCTGCTGAAAAATCTAATGATGGTCGGGTTGTAATTAACAACACTATACAACAAATGTCTAATATTAAAGATACAGTACATGATGCCAGAAATGTTATTGGTGTATTAAATGATCGATCTGAATCTATAAATACTATAGTGAAAACCATAGACGAAATAGCTTATCAAACTAATCTGCTGGCTTTAAACGCAGCCATAGAAGCAGCCCGTGCAGGAGAGCATGGTAAGGGTTTTGCCGTTGTAGCAGAAGAGACTAGACAATTAGCACAACGTTCCTCAGATGCTACTAGTGAGATTTCAGCACTTATCGGTTCCATAAGAAGTGATGTAAAAAAGGCCACAGATATAATTTCAAATGTAAATGATGCAGTAAATGAAGGAATAGTATCTGTTGAAAATGTAACAGATACCTTTGAAGAAATTATACAAAGTTCTGATGAGGTAGCATCTCAGATTCAAGAGGTTTCAGCGGCAACAGAAGAAGCTTCTGCCGGATCTTATGAAGTTCTTAATTCTATCAATGAAATAGCTAACACAGCTAAGGACACTACTAGTAAAACAGAGGTAATATTCACAGCATCAGAAAAGCAACTATCTTCTACAGAGGAGTTATTAGATTTATCAAATACATTAAATACCATGTCTACAAACTTAAAAAATATTACTAATGAACTTGAACAACAGGTTTCAAAATTAAATGGATAACAAAAGGGCTCATGAGAAAAGTGAGCCCTTTAGGCATATGAAAGAAATGACTAGTTTATTTCTTTCATATGCCTTAAATTATTTATTTAATTCTTCTAATAATTTCTCCAAATCAATTCCATGGATTTCTGCTGCTTGTTCTAGTGTTTCCATTTGTGATGATGGACAACCTAAGCAACCCATTCCAAATGACATTAAAATATTTGCTGCATTATTATTTACCTTCAATACTTCTGCTATGACACTATCCTTAGTTATTTTCACACTAATTCCCTCCTATTTACTAATCACATTTCTCATTATAATTAAACCATTATTTTTTTCAATACTGAATGTATATGAAAACTCTTCATTGGCTGTTTCAATAAAATTATTTATAAAACCTGTTCTTAAAGTGTAGTAAACTTGCACATCTCCATCAACTGCTTCCCAGTAATTTTTGTGTAAGCAGTCAACTGCATTCCATACTATATGATCATCATCCTTTTCTATTACACTATTTACATTATCACAAGGCATTCCTTCTAAAATATAGTTATTAAGAGCCTTATATAAGGTAGGGGCATCCTTAATATTTTTTCCCTGTACTTCTTCTCCATACTTTCTTCCCATCTTACAATAGACATCCTTAGCCACATCTAGTACCATATCTCCATGCTTCTCCATAAGCTTTGAAATAATAGCTGCTTGTCTAGTTTCAACTACTCTAATTTTTTCTTGTAACCAGCCGTGGATATTATCTGTATCTATTAATTCTTCTAGTGAAGCCTCCCCAATTAAATCTCCATGGTCATGACGCATAGAATTTACTACATTATCCACATCTAATCCCTTTTCCTTTAGCTCTAATATTAATACCTCTTCTGTTTCCTCAAATACTCTTATCTTGTTAAATAACCAATGATGAATTGGTCCTAAAAACCTACTCAACCTTGTCACTTCCCTTCATTCTTTCTTCAAATGATTCAAGTACTTCTCCTCTAAATTTATCTACACCTATTCTATCCATAAAGTGCCCTAACTTTTCTCCAGCTTCAGCATTTTCACAATAATAATTAAATAGGGATTCTACTAATAAAAAGGCTTCATCTTCAGTTAAATCTCTCTTAATCTCATCTGATAGTCTTTGGTGGAATCCAGCACTACCTCCTGCTACTACTATATAACCTTCTTCATTAGCTAAAACTCCTATATCCTTGGCGTGTAAACTGGTACAGCCATTTAAACAGGCTATCACACCTATTTTGGTTCTATTAGGAGCTGGTGCTCCATAAAACCTTCTTTCCAGCCTCATTCCAAGGCCTAAAGATTTTTGTCTTGAACGCTTACACATTTCCCCTGGGCAGATTTCCACATTCTTAACAGAATAGGGTGATAGTACTCCCGGGTCCATGCCCAAGTCTTCCCAAGCCCGTTGTACATCTTCTGCCTTTAATCCTATTAAACTTACCCTTTGACCAGAAGTCAATTTAATTGATGCTTTATATTTTTTGGCTATTTCAGCTATTTTTATCATTTGATTTGCACTTATGAAACCACCTGGTATTCTAGGTGTAATGGCATAAACCCTTTTACCATTTTTAATTTTTTGTAACACCGCATATTTAGGATTCATAACAATCTCTCCAAACTCTCTCTTATTTTCTTAAGTAAATTATAATCTCAATTGGAAAATCTTTAAGTAACCTATGTTACAAAATTATATTTTTATTTTTAACCTATCTTACCCTTTATATGCCACTATTACATTGGCAAAGGTTTCATCTGAATATTCACTTTCGTCAAATCCTCCAAAGAACTTCATATTCCTAAATCCAGCCCTCTTTAAAAGTTCCTCTAAATCTTCCTTTAAAAGGGGAAATAATTCCACATGACTAGTATATTCTTTATTTTCTTCTATAATAGATAAATTCCCTGTAAATATTACTTTGTCATCTTTCCTAGAATAAAGTCTCTCAAATAGGACACCTTCCTGACTTCTATCTATGGTAGGAAGTTTTGTAACATTATTTTTCATAACCCTATCATAATTTACTATTTGTATTATAATAACTCCATTATGATTTAACATATCATAGGTTTTTTTTAAAAATTGGCCAATTTCTTCTTTTCCATTCAAGTGTACTAAGGAATTTCCAATACAATAAACGCCATCATACCTTTTGTCTATCTCATGAATATCCATCATATTCATTTCATATATATCCATATCTATACTTTCCCCTGTTGCCTTATCTTCTAAAAGATCCACCATATGAGAATCTAATTCTAAGGAGTCCACTTCATAACCATCCTTACTCAAGCTAATAGAATAATTTCCCGTTCCTGCTGCCACATCTAATAATTTTTTCCTATCTCCCATATATTTCTTAATAAACTTCAATTGATTTTCTCCAGTTTTAAAAACCACATCATAATATGTACTTAATTTTTCATAAAAACTCATATTTTTATCTCCTTCAAATTTATTTTATGTATAAATAAAAATCACTTTCACCCTCTCAAATTTCCCATGAATAATATGAACTAAGATTTCTTTATACAGTAACTTGCCTATATAGATTTCTGGTGTATAAACTTGCTTTATGTGGGCCTATTTCAGGAAAATATATTGAAAATTTTTTCCACCCAAGTCCTTGTCACAAGCGAAAGTGTGAATCTTCGTAGATAGGTTCACGAGTCATGTTGGAGTAGAATAGGATGTTGTGACGTTCCAGGGTTCCAAAAATTTTCAATAGTTTCCCTTATAGGCAAGTTACTGTATAGAGAAAGCTTAGTGTTACGAAATCTATAAGAGAAATAGGCACACATAAAGCAAGTTTGAAAATGATAAATCTATATTTATTTTACCCCAGATATTTATTTGAAACGCAAAAAAGAAGGATTTCTCCTTCTTTTATCCAAATACTTCCTTTTTCATTTTTAATCCTGCTTCTGTTATGGCAACTCCACCTAAAGCTGTTTCTCTTAATTCACAAGGAAGACTCTTTCCAACCTTGTACATGGCTGATACAGTATCATCAAAGGGAATATAACTCTCAACCCCAGCCATTACCATATCTGCTGCTGCTAGGGCATTTACAGCTCCCATGGCATTTCTCTTAGCACATGGTATCTCAACTAACCCTGCCACTGGATCACAAACTAATCCTAATACACATTTGATTACTATGGCTGCTGCATCTAAGGATTCCTTAGGTGTTCCACCCATCATCTCTACAACGGCTGCTGCTGCCATGGCCGCCGCAGAACCGCATTCAGCTTGACATCCACCTTCTGCTCCTGACACGGTAGCATTAGTGGCTATTATATGGCCAACTCCTGAAGCTGTTAGAAGGGCTTGTACCATTTCATCTTCTGTTTTCTCTAATTTTTCTCCAGCTGTTATTAAAACGGCTGGTAATATACCACAAGATCCAGCTGTGGGTGCTGCAACAATCTTGCCCATAGATGCATTTATCTCTGATGAAGATAGGGCCCTAGCCATGGCCTTAGCCATAACATTTCCCGTTAGAGTTTCCTCATTTTCTATATATTCATTCATTTTATAGGCATCTCCACCTATTAGACCACTAATAGATGTTACCTTCTTATGAAGGCCCTCTGTAGCTGAACTTTTCATAGTATTTAAAACTTCTCTCATATTTTTCAATATTTGTTCTTCTTTCACTTCACTTAAATGTGCTTCACTTTTTAATGTATGCTCCCATATTTTACATTGAGATTTTTCACATACTTCCATTAATTCTTTGCCTGATTTAGGAAACATCCTTATTACTCCTTTCACTAGGAACTACATATTTATTATCTTTACACCATCTACTGCTTCAACCTTACCTATACTATCTATTATGTCATTATTAATCTCTGAGTCCGTTTCTATTATCATTATGGCTTTTCCGCCCTTTTTCTCTCTGAATACCTTCATTTGAGCTATATTTATATTTTCATTTGAAATGGTATTTGTTATTTGTGTTATTACTCCTGGCATATCCCTATGGACAGTTATAATAGTAGGATAACTTCCTGTAAACTCCATTGGTATTCCATCAATTTCTGTTATAACTATGTTCCCTCCTCCAATGGAAGAACCCATAATCACAACCATTTCATCATTTTCTTTTCTTAATATAAACCTTACCGTATTAGGATGTACATCTCCTAAGTCCTTTTCTATAAACTGATACTTTATACCTTTTTTCTCTGCTATAGTAAAGGAATGTCTCAAGTTTTCATCCCAAGGATCCATACCTAGTATTCCTGCCACTAGAGCCTTATCCGTCCCATGTCCCTTATAAGTTTTACCAAAGGATCCATGAAGAAAAAAGTCCACTTCCTTAATATTCTCTCCACCTATAATCCTAGCCACTTTTCCTAAGCGTGCTGCTCCTGCCGTATGGGAACTAGAAGGACCTATCATTATTGGGCCTATCACATCAAAGATACTGTATTCACTCAAAATTAAACCTCCTATCCAGTCAACTTCATTATACTGTTGGTTTTCTTCATTTTTTTGAATTATTGTGTTTATTATATCATAATTTTTAGAAAAATGTTCTCATTTTTATGGATTAAAACCCATATTATTCCTAATTTAATATTTAACACTTTATAGTTTTAACTGTTAATAAAAGTCAATATATGATAAAATATTGCTTAAATTAACATTGTTTTTCCCATATACTTTTAGGTTCCTTAGGGATTGTTAAAAATTCCATTATATTTGGAAAGTTTTTCATGCTATATAGTATAAAACTAAGTACATATAGTTATACTATTTAATTGTCTTCACCTGAAATTTTCTAATTATTTTAATACCTAAAATTATATTTTAAATTTATAGAAGGAGAATAAATATGGAACTCGGAGAAAAAATCAAGTATTTTCGAAAAAGAAGAGGCCTTACCATAAAACAATTATCTACATTAACTGGTTTATCTAGTGGGTTCATAAGTAATATAGAAAGAGATTTAAATAGTCCCTCCGTAAGTAATCTTCAACAAATATGTCAACTTTTGGATATTAATATTGTGGATTTAATAGAACCTTCTGAGAAAAAAGAATCTGTAGTTATAAAAAAAGCCAACAGAAAAGAAATCTTTAAAAATGAGGACAATAACGTTAAGTTTGAATCCTTAACAGACGTGGACAAACCACTAAGCTGTATATGTATTACTATAGCTCCTGGTAGTAACTATGGTAATACTTCTTGGGGCCATAACTTTGATGAAATGGGCCTAGTAGTATCAGGAACTTTAGAAATAACAGTAGATAATATTAAGTATGAATTAAATGCTGGTGATAGTGTCTATATTAATAGATTCACACCTCACAACTATAGAAACCATGGTAGCATACCTTGTATTACCTACTGGTTCTCAGCAAAAAATAATACTACCATATAAAACAAAGGACGTATAGTTAAATTTAACTGTACGTCCTTTACAATTTATTGACTATGCCTAAATACAATTGTTGTCGTCTTATAGATTTCTTGATTTTGAAATTATTTTACATATTTAGTTTTATGAAAAATAATACCATATTTGTATAAGGTTAATAGTTTAGGGTTTGGAGTTAATTGTTTTAGACACTAACCCCTAAACTATTAATCAAGTACAATTTAACCCTCATGGAACTATCTGTTATATTATTTATTCTTAATCCACCTGTTTTAGAAACTTAGTCTAAATAAGGATAATGCCTTCCCTCTTCTATCTTCCATATGTTGTTAAAATCCCATCCTTTATATGTCTCTTTATTCATCATTTCTTCTGTAGTTTTTGCCACATCATGCCACTTAGTTGGTTTATATCCTGATGCTACACCATCATAATAAGTACTTACCTGTTCTTTTAAGTAAGATGCATATCCTATAGTTCCTCCTACGTATGATCTTCCTGTTATCTTTCCTGCACTGTAGCAATTTCTAATACTTAAGGAACTATCATACGCCTCTCCGACTAATCCTCCAATATAAATATCTCCTTCAACACTTCCTAATGCATA
>NZ_JAOART010000095.1 GCF_025210435.1 Anaeromicrobium sp. | reverse complement strand
TAACCTATCCACTCTCCTTTGTTTTGTATTTGGTCGGCAAACCTAAATACTATTCTAACAAAGGAGTCTTTTATTTTCTGCTCACCGCTGGAAGCTTTTTTGAACCACCCGCACAGCAGGTGGTTTTCACTTATACAAAAAGAAAAGTTATATGATTAACTCTTCTTTCCATGAAAAATTAAATTTTAATAAAAACCTAACTTGATATTTGCTTTTTAACATTTGATACAAGACTAGAGATATTATCATAGGCTTTTAATGTTCCATGAGTCACTATAGGACGTCCAAATGATACTAACCCTAGATATCTAGAAAAAAAACCACCGATTTTCATCCATATATTAACTGTATGCTTGGTATTAATGGTGTATAATCCATCTAGTGATCCATGTGTAATTTTATACATATCTTCTACTGCTTTAATTACTAATTTAGGTTTAAATTCGCAAGCTACCGTATATACTTTACATCCTAATTCATCCTCCCCTATGTAAATCAAATTACCATGTTGACTCTTATTCACCTTGTCAAACGTAGGAAGGGATAACAACTCTTCCCTATTGGGAATTCTATCTATTGGTAATTTGTTCACATGGATATGGGCAGCCGTTGCAGAGGAATGAGTACCGCCAAAATCATTATATATAACTATCATATATTAAACCCTCCTTTTCATGTCATCTACTACTATTATCTTTTAATAAGGTGTTACATATTCTTCATAAATATTAATTTTTTAATTTTTTTAGATTTTCTTCAATTCCACATAAAAAACTCCCTTATCATTAAGACAAAGGAGCTAATTCATATTCCAGTAATTCTTATCTAATTTTCTATATTGTATAGCTTCAGCAACATGACTTGATAATATAATCTCTTCATCATCTAAATCAGCTATAGTTCTGCCTAATTTAACCAACTTAGTATATGCCCTTGCACTAAATCCTAATTTATCAAAGGCATTTTTAAGCAAATATTTTGCATCATCTTCCATATTGCAATACTTATCCATAAGCTTTGTACTCAACTGAGAATTATATAGGATATTATGATTTTTATACCTCTTTAGTTGTATCTGTCTAGCCTTTTCTATATTTACTCTCATATCACTAGAGCTTTTATTCTTTGAATAGTCATTTAATTCATCATATTCAACAGGATATATTTGTATATGCATATCCACCCGATCTAATATGGGTCCTGATACTTTAGATAAATATTTTCTAACCTCATTAGGTGTACAACTACACTTTCCATTATCCACTCCAAAATACCCACATTTACAGGGATTTAGAGCCAATATTAAATTTACAGAAGCCGGATAGGTCACAGTGCCACTAGCTCTAGATATGGTTATTATCTCATCCTCTATAGGTTGCCTTAATACATCTATGGCACTTTTCTTAAATTCTGGGAATTCATCTAAAAATAGTACTCCATAATGGGCTAGAGATACTTCTCCTGGCCTTAAATTACTTCCTCCTCCAACAAGTCCCACATTGGATATGGTATGATGAGGTGCCCTAAAGGGGCGTTCCATCATTATGGGAGATTCATCTGACAAAAGGCCTGCCACACTGTATATTTTAGTAATTTCTAAGCATTCTTCATAGGTTGGTCTTGGTAAAATAGTTGAGAATCTTTTAGCCATCATGGATTTTCCAGCTCCAGGGGGTCCTATCATCATAATATTATGTCCACCAGCAGCTCCTATCTCCATGGCCCTTTTCACATATTCTTGTCCGCAAACCTCATTAAAGTCCACATCGTATATTCTTGGCTTATCCAAATCTATTAGAGGTCTTTCATCCTTATAGTCCAGTTCCCCGTTCAAAAATCTTATAACTTCATGTAAAGTATTAAAGGCATATACCTTCATATCCTTTACCATGGCCAACTCCATTAAATTACCCTTTGGAACTATTATTTCTTTTATATTATTTTTTCTAAGCTCTAAGGCTAAGGGTAATGCACCCCTTATGGGGTTTAGATTGCCATTTAAGGATAATTCACCTATAAAAGCCATATTGTCTAGGGGAATTTGATTTATGGCTCCCATGGCCTGTAATATGCCTACTGCTATGGGCATATCATAATGAGATCCTGCCTTTTTAATACTTGCAGGAGCTAAATTCACAGTTATTCTATCATCTGGAAATTCTATTCCTGAGTTTTTAATCGCAGACCTTATTCTGTCTTTTGATTCCTTAACAGACATATCTGCTAGGCCTACCACTGTAATACCTGGAATCCCATTATATAGATCTATCTCTACCTTTGTTAATTGTCCATTTAAACCTAGTAGTGTGCATGAATTTATTCTAGATAACATATACTTACCCCTTAATTAAGAAATACTTTTTATGTGATTTACTCTTATATCTTCCTCATAATAAATTTCTATAATATCAAATCTCATGGGAGGTGTTTTTATTTTTTTATTTTGTATATAGTGTTTAGATACTTTATATATCCGTTGTAATTTTTTGTAGTTTACAGCCTGTGCTGGAGTACCATAGGATTTATTTTTTCTAGTTTTTACTTCCACAAAAACATATCTATTTTTATCCATGGCTATTATATCTATCTCACCACATTTACAACGATAGTTAGTATCTAATATTTTGTATTTTTTATCCTTTAGATAATTTATAGCTATCTTCTCTCCCATTTTTCCAATTTGTACATTGTTCATCATTTTCCCTCATTCATATCAATTTCAATTATAAAGGACAATATTTGAGCAACCACGTTATATAGTTCCACAGGAATTTCTTCTCCTAAATCCAAGTCATTTAGTTTATAAGCTAGGGCTTCATTTTCATGTATTGGTATGCTAAGTTCCTTAGCTAATGCTTCTATCTTCTCAGCTAAATGACCTTGGCCCTTTCCTATTACCTTAGGAGCATTATCCTTTTCATGATCATATTTTATGGCTACAGCTACCTTCTTATCCATTCACATCACACCTTAATATCCACAAAGTTTATTTCCTTACTTTCTAAGTAAACTAACTCATCCTTTTTCTTTCCCACTAAATATTTTATTAAAATATTTTCAAAATCCATATCTTCTAAATAGGCTTTTAATTTGTCCTCTTTGTCCTTTATTTTATTCATAACTTTATCATTATTCACATGAAATTTTAAATTCATATCTTCGTCATATGCATTTATTTGACAAGTTATATCTCCTAAATTTTTAGTTTCTAAGGTAAATGAGATTCCCCTACTTTCCATGGATTTTTTCTTCCCATTTTTCTTTTCCATATACATTTCTAAGTTTTTTATATGATCATCTATTAGCATGGGCACTTGCATATAGTACATTTCCTTATTTACCTTGTCTAAAAACTTCATAGTATCTAGAAGTTTATCTATTTGTTGCCTTTGGACTGGATTTTTTTCTTCACTTAATTCATCCTTTATATTTTCAAGGAAAGAGTACATCTTTTTCGCATTATCCTTTATTTGTTGTCCTTCATCCACATTAGACCTATTTAGAATAAACTTTTTTATAATATTTTTTATCTTTGGGTCATCTATACTATCTATTAATTCCTTTATGTCATCAGAAATGTTTTCTTCCTTAAAAATGTATTTTGTTTTATCTAGATTCTCTAGATTTACCTTCATATTATTCTTAATCAAAAACAATATTTTATCTGTAGTCTTATCTAGAGATAGATTTTCTATAAGTTTTTTATTAAGTGTTTCTTTCTTAATACCATCTTTATTATTTGTTTTTTCATTAGTATTCTCTGTCTTTTTTTCTAAAGGCTTAATCTCATTATTTTTTTTATTTAAATCATTTTTAGGAATTTCCTTTCCTTCTAGAGAAACACTTCTTTTCTCCAGTTCGTCTTTATGAGTAGATTCTTTTATTGTTCCTTCTTTAAGAATATTCTCTTCTGCCTTCTCATTCATATTATTTTTTTCTAAAGTCTTATCTTTTCCTGATGATTCACTTAAGAGTTCCTTTATTTTTCTTAAAGGAATTTTATCTATTTCTTCTTCATATAATTCTTTAGGAACCTCTGTTCCTTCATTACTTCTTATATCCTTTATTAAGTTATATTTAGCCCTTATATTATTCACCCTCTTAAAAAGTTCCTTATTAAGGGGGATTTCATTCTTTATGATTTTTTTTAACGTATCCATGTTCTCTTTAGAATCATCCACATTCATATCCTTTAGATACTTCACAAGTTTTTCTTTAGTTTCCTTTGGTACCTCTTCACTTTCATTTTTTAGTAACTCCTCAATTAAGGCACTCTTAAGCTGCGCTATTTTTACTTTGCCATTTTGAGATGTGACTTCCCTTTTATTATTACCTTTATCTAGAATTTTATGAAAGTTTATGCCTATTTTCATTAATTAGCCTCCAAAATATTTTTCAAGAAACTCCTTCTATGAATTGGGGTAATTCCATGCTTTTTTATAGCCTCATAATGTTCTTTGGTCCCATATCCCTTATGATTTTTAAATCCATACTCAGGATATTCTTTATCATATCTATCTATGATTCTATCCCTAGTAACTTTAGCCACTATGGATGCTGCTGCTATGGAAGCACTTTTACTATCACCTTTAATTACAGCTTCTTGTCTTATATTTATATCGTCTAAAGTTACTGCATCTATTAACAAATAATCGGGACTTTTTTTCAAACTATTAATAGCCCTTAACATGGCAATTTTCGTAGCATTAAAAATATTCACATTATCTATCACTTCATTGTCTACTATGCCTATGCCTATGTCTAGTGCATTTTTACTTATTATTTCAAATAGTTCATCCCTTTTCTTTGGAGATATTTTTTTAGAATCATTAATTCCTTCTATGAAAATATTTTTTGGTAGCACTACACAAGCTGCCACAACAGGTCCTGCTAGTGGTCCTCGTCCAGCTTCATCTATTCCTCCTATAATATCCACGTTTAATAAATTTTCTATTTTCCAAAGATCCTTTACCCTCTTAATTTCCATTAAATATTTCTTATGTTCCTTTTCTATTTTTTCTAGTACTTTCTTTACTCCACTTCTTTCGTCTAACTTTAAAGAATCTACGTATTTTATCTTTTCCTCTACATGTAACCCTTTAAAAAAATCATTTATCTCTTTTATCTTCATAGATTTAAAATCCATTTAAAACCCTCCCCATGTTCTTCTATTTACATACTAAAAAAGGCACCACATAAAATGGTGCCCTCCATTATTCCTCTGTATCATTCATTGTAATATGTATTTCTTCATTAGGTCTTTCTAAAGATATTCTTCCTATTGTGCTGGCTCTAAACTCATCTAATATAATATTAGCCACCCTAGTGTAATCTATTCTTCCTTTACCTAAAATACAGCCTCTCTTTTTAGCTATATTCTCCATATTATCTAATGGCTCTTCTTCAATAGTATCCAACTTATATCTTTCCTTAATATTGTCAGGATAGTATCTGCATAAATATTCTATCAGTCTTAAAGCTACTGTTTCCACATCTAACACTTCATCCTTTATAGATCCTGTAAATGCTAATTTTAAACCCACGTTTAAGTCTTCAAATTTAGGCCATAAAACTCCTGGCGTATCTAATAATTCTATATTACCTTTTAACCTAACCCATTGCTTACCTTTAGTAACCCCTGGTCTGTCTCCTGTCTTAGCACTTTTTTTACCCGTTAATCTATTTATTATGGAAGATTTACCAACATTAGGAATTCCTACTATCATTGCCCTTATGGCACGTCTATTCATTCCCTTTTCTTCACGGGCCTTCATCTTGTCTTCTACAGCCTCATTAGACATCTTTGTAACCTTATCTAATCCTTTCCCACTTATGGTGTCCACCTCAACTACCTTGTAGCCTTCTTTCTTAAAATACTCTACCCATTCCTTTGATATGGCCGGATTGGCAAGATCACTTTTGTTAAGTACAATAACTTTGGGCTTGTTTTGTACAATTTCATTTATTTGAGGATTTCTACTACTAAGGGGATTTCTTGCGTCTACTAATTCTATTACTACGTCTACTAATTTAAGGTTTTTTTGTATTAATTCCTTAGTTTTTTTCATGTGACCTGGATACCAGTTTATATGTTCCATAGTTTTTCACCACTCATTTATAAAATTATTTTATATAGCAACAAAGGGACTGTATACAGTCCCTTTAGATTACTTCTTTTCTCTGATTTTAGCAGCTTTACCAACTCTATCACGAAGATAGAATAACTTGGCTCTTCTTACTCTACCTTTTCTCACTACTTCGATCTTTTCAATCTTTGGAGAATGAACTGGTAAAGTTCTTTCAACTCCTACTCCGTAAGAAATTCTTCTTACTGTAAAAGTTTCTCTGATTCCGCCATTTTGTCTCTTGATTACATATCCTTCGAACACCTGGACTCTTTCTCTATTTCCCTCTTTAATCTTTAAGTGTACCTTTACAGTATCACCAACGTTAAATGCAGGAATTTCCTTTTTAAGGTTTTCTTGTTCAATTAATCTGATCATATCCATGGTTGTCCCTCCTCTCATCCTAGACGTTCTTGTTAACCATATGGTTAGCAGAGGACCGCCCGTATTACCGTTATTTAGTATAGCATACTTTATTATGTATTACAAGGTACTTTTTAGCTTTTTATTATTTTTTCTACTTCTTCTATTTTTCCCATAGTTTTTACATTAAATTCTTCATCTCTAATAAGAGCTTTTGAAAAAAATATTTTAATACCATATTCATTTTCAATTTTTTCATACTTCTCCCTATGATGCTCATATAAGTGTTCATATACATTCATAGATACTTCAATCAAAACAGCTTGTGCATTTGTATGAATGGATAAACGTCTTATTTTATCCTCAATCTTTTGTAATATGGAATAATCAGATATGGTTCTTCCCGTTCCATTGCACCAATGACATTTTTTTTGTAATACAGAAGATATTCTTCCCCTAACCTTCTTCCTTGTCATTTCCAAAAGGCCTAGATTTGTCATACCAAGTACATTTGTCTTAGTTTTGTCTTTTCTAAGTTCATCCTCAAGTATATTAATTATTTCCCTTTGAGATTTTTCAGTGGCCATATCAATAAAATCAATTATGATGATACCTCCCACGTCTCTTAGTCTAAGTTGTTTTGCTATTTCCTTTGCAGCTTCCTTATTGGTTTTAATTATGGTATCTTCTAAATCTATTGTTCCTACATATTTCCCCGTATTCACGTCAATTACAGTTAAAGCTTCCGTTTGATCTATTATTAAATAACCTCCACTTTTTAACCATATCTTTTTGTTAACGGCGTTATTTATCATTTTTTCAATACCATAAAAATCAAATATATCTATTTCTTCCTTGTATAGTTCTATTTTATCCTTCATATTAAGATCTATTAATTTTACAAATTCTTTAGCTTCTTCATATTTTTGTTCCTTGTTTAATACAAGTCTACTAATTTTTTGTGTAAATCTATCTCTTATTATTTTATGGATACTGTCTAGTTCCTTATATGTTACTTTAGGTGCAAAACCTAAAAGATTTTCTTTTTCCACCTTATTCCAAAGCTTTAAAAGATAATTTAAATCATCCTTTATTTCCTTTGATGATTTGTCTTTTCCAGCAGTTCTTAAAATCACACCCATATTAGGGGGTCTTACTTCATCAATGAGACTTCTAAGTCTATCTCTTTCTTCCTCACTCTTTATTCTTCTAGAGATTCCCACATAATTATTATAGGGCATCAACACACAGTATCGACCTGGAAGACTAACATCTCCCGTAACTCTAGCTCCCTTAGTTCCCATAGGCTCTTTTATAACCTGTACCACAATTTCTTGTCCATTTTTAACTAGTTTTTTTATGGATACATTCACTTTTGGATTTTGTCCTACAATATCTTTCACATATAAAAATGCATTTTTTTCTAATCCTATATCCACAAAGGCAGCTTGCATCCCTGGTAATACATTAGTTATTCTACCCTTATATATGTTTCCTACTATTCGTCTTTTGTCGTCCCTGTCAATATACATTTCCACAAGTTCTTTATTTTCCATTATGGCCACTCTTGTCTGATTTAAACCACAATCTATAATAATTTCATTCATTTATTTGTCCCCCTAAGAAATTATGCAATACTATCATCTAGAGGTGTCACCATTTCGTCTCTTTTATTTGCAGCATATAACTCTAACCTATGTACTCTAACATATTCTTTATTGAAGAAATCCATTTTTTCAAACATTTTATCCATAACTATTTCTGGTTTTATATTTTGTTCACTGCCAGCTGCTAATAGAGCCTTTAACAATAGATTTTCCCTATCCATATTTATTACTTGGATAGATTTTATCATAGGTTTAATGTCAACTTTTCTAGTTTTATTTTTCTTTTTACTATACTTTTCTATTATTATTTCATCTTCTTTTAAAAATTCTTCTATATTTTGCCTTAATTCTTCTTCTGATATTTCCTTATCTAACTTTAAATTAATCACATATGATGAATATTTTATTATAGACATTAAGGATTTAGCTTTCTTATGAATGAACTTACACTGAATCACTTCAATTCCCTCTGGTAGTTCTTTGTTTATTCGCTTAACTAAATTATCTAAATCTACCTTTTCATCAAGTTCCATATCCATATATTCACCATCACTAGAAACACCTAATGCTAATGCTGTTGCAAAAGACATTTTTGCATGGGGATTAAATCCTTGAGAAAAGGAAATAGGCACCCTTGCACGTCTTAAAGTTCTTTCTATTATTCTCATCAAATCCAAATGAGAAGTAAATATCATATATCCATTTTTCTTAAATCTTATTCTTACTTTACACATTTGCAGTCACCACCTATAAAATCATCTGTTATACCACATGCAGCACAAGACATTCTACAATTTGGAGTTATCTTTTCACTTATTGCCCTTTCATTCTCCCTTTGTAGAAAATCCTTTGTAACTCCCACATTTACAAAGTCCCACGGTAGCACTTCTGTGTATTCTCTTTTCCTATTAGCATAAAAATGAGGATCCACATTAGTTGCCTCTAAAGCTTCTAACCACTTATCATATTCAAACATTTCTCCCCATCCATCAAATTTACATCCTAATTCCCAAGCTTTTATTATGGTTTCACAGACTCTCCTATCTCCTCTAGCTACTACAGCCTCTAGGAAACTAGTCTTAGACTCATGATAATTGTATTTAATATTTCTATGCTTTAATTTAGATTTTAAGTAATTTTGCTTTTCAATAAACTCATCCCTATAATCTTGATCATACCACTGAAATGGAGTAAAGGGCTTTGGAACAAAACAAGATGTACTCACAGTTACTTTTAGGCCCTTTCCCCTTTTTTCCTTTGGTATGGAATAATATATGTCAACAACCTTATTTGCTAAATCAACTATTCCATCTAAATCTTCATATGTCTCAGTAGGAAGACCTATCATAAAATAAAGTTTTACAGTAGTCCAACCTAATTGGAAGGCTTCCCTTACAGTTTTAGTTAGGTCCTCTTCTGTTATGCCCTTATTAATAACATCCCTAAGCCTTTGTGTTCCTGCCTCTGGTGCAAATGTTAGACCTGTTTTTCTGACCTTTTGAATTTCTTCAATTATTTCAATAGGAAACTCATCTAATCTAAGGGATGGTAATGATAATCCAATCCTCTCACCAGAATACTTACCCACAAGTATGTTTACTAAGTCCTCTATTTTAGAATAATCACTAGTACTTAAAGATGCTAAGGATAATTCCTCAAAACCAGATGATTTTAGCAGATCACTTGCAATCTTTTCTACTTTCTCTAAGGAACGTTCCCTTACAGGCCTATATATGATTCCAGCCTGACAAAATCTACATCCTCTTATGCAACCTCTAAATATTTCAACCATGGCACGATTATGTACTATATCTATATTAGGAACCATAACAGTATTAGGATAATTTACAGTATCTAGATCATCCACAATGGCCTTAGTAATCCTTTTAGGATATGAATCCTTCTTAGGTGCAAAAGTCTTTATAGTGTTGTCCTCATTATATTTCACATCATATAGAGATGGTACATATACACCCTTTATTTCACATACCATTTCTAAAAACTCACTACGACATTTTCCTTCTTTTTTCCACACCTTGTACAAGTCCATAACTTGAACAATTTGTTCTTCTCCTTCTCCTAGCATAAAAAAGTCTATTACTTCAGCTAGTGGTTCTGGATTGTATGCACAAGGGCCTCCTGCCACTACAAATGGATCTTCTTTTGTTCTATCTTTACTTCTTATTGGTATATTGCCAAGTTCTATCATATTTAATATATTTGTATAACTTAATTCATATTGAAGAGTAAAACTTAAAAAATCAAGTTCTTTAACTGGACTATGAGTTTCTAGGGTAAATAAGGGTATATTATTCTTTCTCATTTCCTCTTCCATATCAACCCAAGGGGCAAATATTCTCTCACAATATACATCCTTTTCTGAATTCAAAATATGATATAAAATATGCATACCTAAGTGAGACATACCTACTTCATATACATCAGGAAATGCGAAACCAAATCTAACATTTACTTCTTCTAAATTTTTTTTAGCAGAATTCACTTCATTCCCTATATATCTTGCGGGTTTTTCTACTTTATATAAGATATCTTTCAAATCTATACTTTTCATCTTTTGTCCTCCCGTTGTTATTTACATATCCTTAGTATTTCTTTTATTCCCGTGTAATATTATGCATTTACTATTCTATCATTTTACCCATACCTTAACAACTTTTCTAGGGAAACATTTATTCCGTATTTTATAGCTCCGTCTAAAATTTCATTTTCTGTTAAATTTCCTACCACATTATACTCTTCATCCACCACCATAATCATATGATACTTACCTACCAAAAATGAATCTATAATCTCTTTGAGACTCACATCTTTCTTTGCGATAATATTCTTTACTGTTAATATTTTCTTATTTCTAATGGATCTTTTTTTATGGGCAAACTCCTTTATAAACATATATCTTGACATGTTAATCTCCTTATTAACTGCCATATATAAAAATATAGATAACAAAAGAACAAATATATTAGAATAGTCTTCCTTTATCATAGATAAACCAAATGTAGCCATTATTATTATTATGCATTTAGATATTATACTTATTATCTTGGTTCCCTTTTTAATTCCATAATTTAAGGATAAATAAGCCCTTATAACTCGACCTCCATCTAAGGGTAATATGGGTATTAGGTTAAAAATTCCTATTCCTAAATTAGAATATATAAAGAATTCATTTATAATAATTTTATAATTTACACCAATAAAAACTATTATTAAATTAATTAAAGGACCTGATATGGCCACTAGTATTTCATCCCTTGGTTCTAATGCTAGAGTTTCCTTTAATTTTGTAACTCCTCCGAAGGGAAAAATTTCTATACTTTCTATACTATATCCTAATAATAAAGCTGTCATAGTATGGAATAATTCATGTACAAAAACGGCTATAAAAGACAATATAATTTCTTCAAAATACCCAAAAACAAAAAAAATTAATAGCATTAAAATAAAGGCCATATTTATTTTAACACCAAAAAACTTCATACGTATTATTTTCCTCTCTATATAATATTCTTAAATTTGATGTATTCTGTAGGATCTACCACATTTCCATTTACCCATAATTCAAAGTGAAAGTGTTCCTTATTAATATTTTTTCTAAATATACCGATCCTATCACCCTTTCGAATTTCATCTCCCTTTTTAATTTTCACTTCTGTACAATTACTATATATGGCAAAAACGTCTTTGCCATGACTTATTTTAATATACTTGCCAAGATTTTCACTTTCACCAACTTCTGCTATAATTCCGTCATCAATTCCTCTAATATATGTATCTTTGAAACTAATCATATCTATTCCTCGTTGGAAACTTTTAGTATTTAAAATAGGATCTATACTATCTCCATAGGAGGATACGATTTCTCCTTCCATAGGCGGAACATATTTTTTACTCAATCTATTATTAGATATATTTCCAAAAACCGCCATAGTCTTGTTGTGAAAATCAGGTACTTCATCAAAGGCCTTTTTTATATGATATGCAGTCTTTTTCACATCCATATCCCTATTTATATTCTCTTTTAATAGACCTAATCCATCATTTGTAACTGACATATTCATGGCCTTTATTATTATAACCATAACTACAATGACAATGGCCCACAGTATCTGTTTTATAAGCTTTCCCCTATAGCTAGTATTAATTTTTCTATCTGTAGGCTTTCTTACTCTTACTCTCTTGTATGGATAACTCATTTTTCTCCTCCTTTATTATTTTTTTATATTCTAAATATATTTTCACTAACATATTTTTATTCCAAATAAAATAGGATGATTGTGAATTCACAATCATCCTATTAGGGCATATTCAAAAAATATTCTTTACTTATATAATCTCCAATTAAAGGCCCCTCTTTCTAGTGCTTTTACAAGAAGTTCTCCCGTAGCAATATTTGTAGCTACTGGAATTTTGTAAACATCACACAACCTTATTAATGCTTGTATATCCGGCTCATGGGGTTGTGCAGTTAGTGGGTCTCTCAAAAATATTACTAAATCTAAATCATCTTGTGCAATTAAAGATCCTATTTGTTGGTCTCCACCAAGGGGCCCTGATTTTACCTTATTAATACTTAACTCTGTAGCTGCTTCTATTCTTTTACCTGTTGTTCCAGTAGAAAATAAAACGTGGTCTTTTAGTATGCCTTCATAGGCTATACAAAAATTTACCATAGTATCCTTTAACTCATCATGCGCTATTAATGCTATTTTCATATTTATTTCCCCTTATCAGAAATTTATTTTTTGCCTTCGCATGCCCACATTAAGAACAATGCCTATGGCAACCATATTCGTTAATATAGAACTTCCACCATAACTTATAAATGGTAAGGTAACTCCAGTAACGGGCATAACCCCCATAGTCATCCCTATATTTTCAAATATTTGAAATGCAAACATTGATGTGATTCCAACTACCACTAAGGAACCATATTTATCCTTGGCATCCTTAGTTATTTTTATCATTTTATACAAAAACATGAAATATAAGGCTATTACTATTATACCACCTATTAATCCAAATTCTTCACCAATCACAGCGAATATAAAATCTGATTCTTGAACTGGTAAAAAGTTATTATTATTTTGTGTTCCATTATAGAGACCTTTCCCTATTAATTGTCCAGACCCTATGGCTATTTTAGATTGCATTACTTGATAATTTCCAGGTAAGCTTAAATCAGAAGGATTTAAAAAAGCATCAATTCTAACCTTTTGATGAGGAGCCATGAGCTTATATGCTATTGGCGTACACACAGCACCTAGTAATGTACCCCTGGTTATAAACTTATAGTTTAATCCAGACGCAAAAGTCATTCCTATCATTATAACTACAAATACTAATGCATTTCCTAAGTCAGGCTCTTTTAATACTAGCAATATGGGAGGTGCCGCATATAAAAAAACAGGTATTAACTCTTTTAGAGTATCTAATTTATTTTCTCTTTTTTCTAAAAAACTAGCAAAGGATAAGATAAATCCTATTTTTACTATTTCAGAAGGTTGTATGTCTACTGGCCCCAAATTTATCCAACTTCTGGCTCCATATTGCGCCTTTCCCAATCCAGGTACATATACACACAAAAGAAGTATTATACTACCTATATAGATTGGCCTTGCAAAACTTGAAAAAGTATTATAGTCTATGATAAGTATAGTCATGACTACTATAACTCCAAGAAAAAAGGCTATAACTTGCATTTCAACTTTTCTAGTAATTCCATATTTAGTCACATGGGTAGCACTACTTATCATAACTACACTTATGACAAATAATAAAATTACTATTATTATTAGTCCCACATCTATATGCTTGACCAATTTTTTGTTTAGCATGTATTCACCTCTCTAAGTAAACCTATATGGATTATACCATATAATATTTAATTCTAACAAGATTAAAGATTATATATTCATGGATTATATTTTTATAAAAATAAAGGACTAGCCGATGCTAGCCTTTTATTTATCATTTTGATTTCACTTTCTTAATAGGTATATTAGCAACTAAAGCTGGTACCATTGCATCATCACTACTTCTTTTAGTCTTAGTAATTCTAATATCTAGACCCTTTTCATCTATTTCAATATAATCTGAAATTACATTAATTATATCTCCTCTAACCATTTCTAAAAAATTAGGCGAACAATTGGTTCTATCGTGAACTAAAACTAATTTTAATCTCTCTTTTGCCACACTTTTACTTGAGGAGTTATCTTTACCAAAAAAACGTGAAAAATCCATATCCTATCTCCCCCTTAGCTTAAACCAAATATTTTTTTAACCTTTGTCATGAAAGACTCTTCTCCATGTAAATCTATCAAAGGAACTTCTTCTCCTAATATTCTCCTAGATATGTTTCTATAGGCTTCTCCTGCCATAGATTTGTTGTCTACCACAGCCGGTTCTCCCTTATTAGTTGATACTACTATAGATTCATCATCAGGCACTACTCCTAGTAAATTTATAGCAAGAATATCTATCATATCTTCAATATTCATCATATCTCCTCTTTTTACCATATCTATTCTAATTCTATTTATTATAAGTTCTGGATCTCTTATGTCAGAAGCTTCAAGGAGACCTATTATTCTATCTGCATCCCTAACAGAAGAAATTTCAGGGGTACTTATTACGATTGCCCTATCTGCCCCTGCTACGGCATTTTTAAATCCTTGCTCAATCCCAGCAGGACAATCTACTATTACGTAATCATATTGTTCCTTCAACTGGTTACATAAATCTCTCATTTGCTCAGGATTAACGGCAGTTTTATCCTTAGTTTGAGCTGCCGGTAGTAAATATAATCCATCATATCTTTTGTCCTTTATAAGGGCTTGTCTTAATCTACATACTCCCTCTACCACATCTACAATATCATACACAATTCTGTTTTCAAGTCCCATAACCACGTCTAAATTTCTAAGACCTATATCAGCATCAATAACAACAACTTTTTTTCCTTGCAATGCTAAACCTGTTCCTATATTGGCTGTAGTTGTAGTCTTACCAACTCCACCTTTACCAGAAGTTATTACAATCACTTCACCCATAGTTCTTCCCTCCATCATAGCTTAATTTACTTTTTTGGTAAGTAAGGTTCAATTATAAGTTTTCCGTCCTTTATGGTAGCAATCTCCGGTATATTTGTCTTTACCTGTTTAGAATCTGGAGCCCTAGCAATCACATCACCTATTCGAAGTTGAGTAGGTTGTAAATTAAATGCAACCACAAAGGCTTGTCCATTCCCAAATGAACCTGCATGAGCTACACCTCTTAAAGAACCCATTATAACAATGTTTCCTCCGGCTATTATTTCAGCCCCTGGATTAACATCTCCTATAACAACAACATTTCCTTTTTCTTCTAGCCTTTGACCAGATCTTACAGTACTCCTAATAAATTTAGTATCATTGAAAAATTTTTTTTCATTTTCTATTTTATTTTCAATCATAGTCATTCCACACTTTGAATGTATAATTTTCTTTATTTCTTCCTGTTGCTCATACGTTAGTTTTTTACCTCTAAACCCCTTTACTTTTGCATCTTTAAAAAATACCATAGCTGAGTCTAACTTAGCTATCAATTCTTTTTTTAAAACATGAAATTCAAAATTTTTATTTAGATATATAAATAGTCCATCCTTACTTCCTTTAAATACTACATAATTTTTTTTATACATTCATTGACTACCTCCAAAATTTCTTAAAAGGTTTACCATTTTAATTATTCTTCACATGTTTTTTAATTCCTTCTTTATTAAGACAATTTCTTAATTTGAAGACTTTTTTCCTATTTATAAAGATATTTTATATTAAATTAAGACTTAGTAAAAAATGCACCTACCTATTTGGTAAATGCATTCTTAAATTGAAATTTGTCATTTTCCCTATCTAACCCAAAATACTCCGCATATATATCCCTAGCTATTGGAGATGCATATCCTCCATGTCCACCTTGAAACACTAAGGCAACTACAACTATTTCTGGCTTCTGTGCTGGAGCATATGATACAAACCATGCAAAGTTATCATAGTCCTCTTTGAACCTATCTATACTCTCACTAGTAACCCTACCACCAGATAAATCCATAAGAGCTCTTCTCATGGCTTGGCCTTCATTTGGATATTCATTTCTATACTCTTTTACTTTTTCTTTTAAAGTTTCAAAACTTATATATGGAGCAATTCTATTTAAATATTTCTTAATATAGTCAACCTCATCCTTAGGTTGTATTTTACCTGATTTTTGAGCTGTTCCTGTCTTTGCTCCTACTTTTATAGGAAAGTGCTTAAAAACTGTTCTTCCAGTTCCCTGCTCCCCTTGGGTAGCCTGTAACATTCCCTTCTTTATTTCATCTAAATTTTTCTTATTTTTAAGATCTATTTCTTGCTTTTCCTTTTCTTCAGTTTCTTCATCACCTAATCTTCTTATTAAGGTAACATTGTTTTTATACCCCCCATTTACTAATCCAGACATATATCTAGCCATTTGTATAGGAGTATAAGCATGTTGACCTTGTCCTATAGATAGGTTAAAGGTATCCCCTTTAGTCCATTTTCCTTGATTAAAATAACTATATTTTATAGTATCTACAAGTTTTTCTTCTTTTCCTTCTATTAAATTTAGTTCTCCAACCATTCTAAGTAACTTACCTCTAGATGGATTTTCCTCTATCCAATTTACGATAGTTTCTATTTGGCTTTTTAGAAGTTCTTGATTACCTAGTAGTTCATCAGAAAAGAAATCTTTCTTTCTTCTATTTAACATTCTTCTTAAACTATTCTTTGTAGTTTCCATCTTTTGTCTAGGATTAGGTACTCCATAAGCTAATTCTGATATTTCAATTCCCGTCTTTTCTCCTAAACCAAATAATTCAGCATATCTCAACACTTCATTTACATCTACTCCTATAGGCAAAGGTCTATTTTTATAATAGTCCCAAGAGGTTGAGATATCATAGAAATAATAGTTACAAGATACTTCTAAGGCCTTATATAAGTCTACCCAACCATGGCTTCTCTTATAGTCATTCCACAACCAACATCCATAACTTTTATTTCCTAATTTTATGAATCCTCCATCATAAAGCTTATAGGAAGGATCTAACCCATCTTCTATGGCAGCTAGCCCTGTAAGCATCTTAAAAATAGAACCAGGCTGTACAGCCGTTCTTGTGGCTATATTATATAAGGGCACTGGAGATAGGGGATCTCTAGGGTTTTGATCCTGTAATTTACTCCAGTCCTTTTGTAAAATTCCCGTAGTAAACAAATTAGGATTATAGGAAGGATAATTAGCTAGGGCTAATACTTCTCCCGTTTTAGCATCGAGGGCAACCACTGCTCCTGATGTGGCATTTCTAAAAGCATCTCTATACTTGTAATCTCCAAATTCACTTTTAAAAGTTCCTCCCACTTGGATTTGTTCTAATGCTTTTTTCAAAGATTTTTCCGCTACCATCTGAAGATCCTTATCAATGGTTAAATATACATCTTTTCCCTTTTGTGGACTCTGAACCCTTAGAGTATCTACAAGCCTTCCATAAACATCTACCTCTACATATTTGGCTCCATCTACACCCTTTAGCTCCTTTTCAAATTTTCTCTCAATACCACTTTTACCAATTAAATCTGTCGTCTTGTATCCCGTCTTTTTATTGTACTTTGCCCTATCTGCATCGGATATTTTACTTAAATAACCTAATATGTGGGCTCCCAAATTATCACTAGGATAATATCTTATAGGTTCAACTTCTATATTAACTCCCGGCAAATCCATACTATGTTCTTCAATCTCAACTATGGTTTCTTGCTTTACATTAACTGCCATCTCTACAGGCTGATATTGTCTGTAGCCTTGATCCTTTAGCTCATTTCTAACTATTAAAATTTTTCTTGTATCATCTATAGAGTATTCCTTTGGTATTTTAAACTTTTCTTTTAATTTATTAAAAGCATCCTTTGCATTTAAATCTTCTTCTAAAGTATACTTTTGTAAAAATTGTTCTTTTTTCATAGTTTGTATAAATTTCATATTCCTAACGGATATGGGTGGATATACATTATAATCACTTTGCATTATCCTTTGAGATTCATATGGATCTAGCTCCCCATCTATACCTAAGTTAAGCTTTATAGCTTCAAAAACTTCTTTTGCATCTATTTTTTTTGGAATTTCTCCTCCTTCAAATAGATATTTGTTTTTATTTAACCATTCATGTATTTCTTTGTCATAGGTGTAATAAAATTCTCCATTTTCATATATAATAGGCAAATTATCATTATATTTTTCATCATTCTTTTGCAGTATATTCAAAAGTTTAATTGATATGTCATTTATTTGTTCATCAATAAGTTCATTTTTCATTATTTGCACTGTAAAACTGGCTTTATTAGTGGCTAATAATCTACCATATCGGTCTAATATTTCTCCTCTTTTAGCAGATATGGGGATCTTTTTTATTCTTTTCTGATCAGCCTTATTTTTATATTCTTCTCCCTGAACGATTGTAAGTATAAACATTCTACCAATTAATATGACTATGAAAATAGTAAAAAATAACATCATTTGATTATGTCTATCTTTTAACTTATCTATCATTCTTATCTCCTTAATTTAGCATCCATAAAAGGTTTGTTAGTCAAGTTATATATAAATCTATAAATTAACACGGATAATAAAGAATTGTATACAGTTTCTATAAATATTACGTTTCTAAATAATCCAACAAAACTCACATCAATTCCAATGATTACTCCAATTACATAGTAAATCATATAATACAAGAAAGTAGAGACTGTTGCAAATAAAACGGGGGTCAGATAGGAATCTTTAAATAAAATTCGCTGAAAAATCCCCACATTATATCCAATTAACAAATATATAAGCCCATTCATTCCAAGAAATACGCCTCCTAATATGTCTTGCAACAGGCCTACACATACTCCTATTAATGCACCCTTTTTATTTCCCCATATGAGTGCAAAACTAATTACAATCAAAAGGGATGTATTGGGTATTATTCCAAACAACCTAAAATGTTGGAGTAAGGTTGACTGTAGCACAATATTTATTACAACTATTAAACTAGTAACATAAAAAGCCATTTTCAATTACTCCTCCATGGTATTTTGGGATAAAATTATGAAAACCTTATCTATTTTTTTAAAATTTACAGCAGGTTTAACTTTAACAGTTTTTAAAAGTTCATCTTCATTTTTAATAACTTCCTTAACTTCACCTATTAAAATTCCTTTAGAATACATACTAAGTCCAGAAGTAATTAATTTATCTCCAACTAATATTTCCACATCTGGTTCTACTCCACCAATCATATATTCAAATCCTTCAGTCATACTTTCAGAAACAGTTCCCCTTACTACCCCTAAATATTGGTTATTTCTAAGGACTTGATAACTTACAGAACTTTTATTATTGATTATACTAATCACCTTTGAATAGCTATCTCCAACTTCAAATACTCTTCCTATAAGTCCTTCTGAGTTTAATAGGGTACTATCCTTTACTACTCCTTCATTTCTGCCTGCATCAATGGTAAATGTATTAAACCAGTTCCCTGTACCCTTAGAAATCACGCTAGCACTAATATAGTCGTATTCGTTTTTGGGCTTAATGTAGTTAAGTACATTATGGAGTTTTCTCAATTCTTTCAATTCGTTTTTTGTAAGTGTCTCTTCTATTAATTGTTTATTTAATTTATTAACTTCATCCCTTAGTTGTTCATTTTCTTTCTTTATTTTCCTAAAGGCCACTAAGGATTCCATAAAATCCCCTGTAGCACTGCCAACCTTGTAAAAAGTCTTTTGTATAGGGTTTATGACCTTATTTAAGATATTTTCTGCTGTGGATGTTCTAGCTCTTCCCCCTGCAGATATTCCTATTGTAATAATGAGAATGATAGTAACAATTGTTACTATCATCATTGTCCATTTCTTCAAAGAATTCATTTTATACCACCAACTTCTACCTTAATGTTTTAGAAGTAATTAGTACTTTTTTTAGTGTTTCTATTTCTTCAACAGTTTTTCCCGTTCCTAATGCCACACAATCTAATGGATCTTCTGCTATATGGACTGGCATTCCCGTTTCTTTGCCAACTAATGTGTTTAAGCCATCTAATAGGGCTCCTCCTCCAGTTAACACTATACCTTGTTCCATAATGTCAGCTGCTAATTCTGGTGGAGTTTTTTCTAATGTATATTTTATTGCCTCTACTATAGAATTTATTGGTTCATGTAATGCTTCTAATATTTCAGTAGCACTTATAGTTATAGTCTTTGGAAGTCCTGATACTAAATCTCTTCCTCTTATCTGCATATTTTGTTCCTTTGTTTTAGGGTATGCAGAACCAATAGTAATTTTTACTTCCTCTGCAGTTCTCTCTCCTATCATTAGGCTTTTTTCCTTTTTAACATATTGAACTATGGATTCGTCTAATTCATCTCCACCAACCCTAACTGATTTACTAGTTACAACTCCACCTAAAGATATTATGGCTATTTCTGTGGTTCCTCCACCAATATCTACTACCATACTACCTGTTGGTTCTTCCACAGGAAGACCTGCTCCAATAGCTGCAGCCATTGGTTCTTCTATAAGATATGCCTCTTTTGCCCCTGCTTGAATAGCAGCTTCTTCAACAGACCTTCTTTCTACTTCTGTTACCCCTGAAGGTACTCCGACCACAACTCGAGGTCCTGCGATTAGTGATTTTTTAGGATGAGCTCTTCTTATAAAATATTTAAGCATACTTTGAGTAATATCAAAATCTGCAATTACTCCATCTCTTAATGGTCTAATTGCCACTATGTTACCTGGTGTTCTACCTATCATTTTTTTTGCTTCTAATCCAACTGCAAGGACCTCTTTTGTATCTTCCTTTATAGCAACTACCGAAGGTTCACTTACAACTATCCCTTTTCCTCTTACGTATACTAATGTATTTGCTGTCCCTAAATCTATTCCCATATCTTTTGAAAAAAACTTAAAAAATGCCATTACTTGTGCTCCTTCCTGAAACCGCCTTATTTATATTATTAAACTCTCCTTAAAGCTATAATAAGATCCATCTCCAATTATTATATGGTCTAAAATTTCTATGCCTACTATACGACTTACTTCTATTAATCTTTTAGTTATGCTAATATCCTCTTTACTAGGACTCACATCTCCACTAGGGTGGTTATGCATAAGTATCATACTAGAAGCACTTCTTCTAATAGCTTGTACAAACACTTCCCTTGGATGTACTAATGAGCTGTTTAAGGTCCCTATGGAAATAACCTCCGTGGATATTATTTTGTTTTTAGTATTTAATAAAACTGTCTTAAAGTATTCTTTATTATAAGAACGCATTTCTTCCATATACATACTAGCTATGTCCTTAGGAGATTTAATATTTAGATTTACTTTATTAACGCTCCTAGCTAGTCTTTTACCTAATTCTATTGAAGATAGAATCTGACAAGCTTTAGTTTTTCCTATCCCCTTAATTTTAGAAAGTTCTTCTATGGTACAATTTTGTAAATATCCAATGCCCCTTTTATCTATTGCTAGTATTCTTTGAGCCAAGTCTAGGGCAGACAATTCCTTTGTCCCTGTTCTTATTATAACAGCTAAAAGTTCTGCATTGGAAAGGGAATTTACCCCCATGTTTACAATTTTTTCCCTAGGTCTTTCTTCCTTATTCATATCCTTTATAGTGAGATATCTTTTTTCATTCATCCATATCACCTAAATTAATTTAATGTTAAATTCCCTTCTTAAAATATTGCCCAACTTACAAATGGGCAATCCTACCACATTAAAATAATCACCTTTAATAGATTCCACTAGAGCTGATCCAATACCTTGTATTCCATAGGATCCAGCTTTATCCCACACCTCATTAGTGTTTATATAATTGGAAATATCATCATCACTTAGATTTTTTATTTTCACCCTAGTTTTTTCATAAAACACAACTTTTTTATATGTATTAGCCCTAATTACAGACACACCTGTAATTACATGATGATATGTGCCAGATAACTTCTTTAAAGTATTAAATGCATCATCATAATCAAGAGGCTTACCTAAAATATGATCATCCTTCACCACTATAGTATCTGCACCTATAACAATACTTTCATCATCACATCTACTTGCCACGTCTAAAGTCTTTTCAAAGGCTAAAGCCATGGCCACTTGCTCTGGCATATCACCTTCATTTACTTTTTCATCTACTGATGACTTCTCTATTTTTAAATTAATATTAAACTTACCTAATATCTCTTTTCTCCGTGGGGAATTTGAAGCTAAAATAATATTCTCCACATTTATCACCTACAATCTAAAAAATATTACCATTCCTATTATTCCACCTAGGACACTTGCTAAATTCATATATAATTCTAATCCTAATGTAAATTTAATAGCTAATAGGTCTGTAGTACATGGTTTAAATCCTATATGTTTGCCATGTTTTAGTATCTCAAAAGTATCCTTAAATAAGTCTCCTATAACTCCACCTACTACTATACCAACTATCATTAGTAAAATAAGCATAGAAACTCCCTTTGATTTACTATTCATACAACCTCTCCTTACCTATTATTTTATTTAGATGTTTTCATATATGATTAGACGAAAGGCCAATAAAAGATCCTGTAAACAAACTCGTTAGGATCATACCTAGTCCACTATTATAAAAAGTATTAAGAATTTATCCCATTTTGTCATAATAACCAGCACTTACCTCTATACTAGTATTTTTTCCAAAATCATCTTTATAATCCATATATTTTTTCTTTTTTCAGGTCCTAATACCTATACATACTCCATATGCATACTATGGACATTCTAAGTTTAACATTTTGGCATAAACATGACAAGTACTACATAGAAAGTCTTTTCTTAAAAGATATTTAAGATAATTAACTTTTTTAGATTGTTGAAGTTTTTAGGAATTAAAAAGAACATATGAAAAATCATATGTTCTTTTTAATGTAAATTATTTCATTGTTATGCATTTCTTAGGACACTTAGCTTCACAAGCTCCACATCCTATACATTTATCTTCAATGATCTTGTGCTTTTCCTTTAACTCACCTTCAATTGCGTCTACTGGACATTGTCTCTTACATAGAGTACATCCTACACAATTATCTTCTTCTATATGAGCTTTTTTTCTATTTTCTAAATTGCCATAGATTGCTTTAGTTGGACATTTTTCCACACAAACCATACAATTTGTACATTTTTCATAATCTATTGTAGCTAAATTATTTTCAAATGTAATAGCTTCAAATGGACATGATTTAACACAAATCTGACATCCAATACATCCTACAGAACAATTGTCTTTAACTATCTTTCCGCGTTCCTTATTGTTACACTCAATAACAACTTCTTGTTCGTAAGGAACCATATCTATTACATTCTTTGGACATACATCTAGACATTTTCCACAAGCTACACACTTATCTGGGTTAATTCTAGCCACACCGTCCTCTGTAATTTCTATAGCATCAAATCCACACGCTTTAACACAAGTTCCAAGACCTAGGCATGCATAAGAACAAGATTTAGCTCCTCCACCTAACATGGCTGCAGCCTTACAATCTTCTATGCCTGAATAATCATATTTTTCTTTACAATTAGCACTTGTTCCATTACAGATTACACGAGCTACCTTTTTAACTCCACCACCAGCAGAGATGCCCATGATTTCTCCAATCTTCTCAGCACATTCAGAACCTCCAACAGGACATCCATTTACAGGTGCTTTTCCTTCTACTACAGCCGTTGCAAATCCTCCACATCCTGGGTATCCACAACCACCGCAATTAGCACCTGGAAGTGCTTCTCCAATTGCTGTTATTCTTGGATCTACTTCTACAGCAAATTTTTGTGATGCGAAGGCTAAGCCAGCACCAAAAAGTAGTCCCATACCACCTAAACTAGCTACTGGAACTAACATAGTTGATAAATCCATGTTTCCCCCTCCTATCTATACAAGACCTGCAAAACCTAAGAATGCAATTGCCATTAAACTTGCAGTAATAAGGGCAATTGGAAATCCTCTAAACACTGCTGGTACATCTGAAATTTCAAGTTTTTCTCTAATTCCTGCAAATAATACTATAGCTAAAGTAAAACCTACTGATGCAGCAATAGCATTAAAAATTGTTTCTATTAAGTTAAAGTTAGATTGAATATTTAATATAGTTAATCCTAAAACTGCACAGTTAGTAGTTATAAGAGGTAAGAAAACCCCTAGTGCTTGATACAATGTTGGACTTGTCTTTTGAACAACCATCTCAACAAATTGTACAAGTGATGCTATAACTAATATAAAGGCAATAGTCTGTAAGTATCCTAGTCCAAAAGCATCTAATATAAAGTGTTGTATAAAATAAGTTATAATAGAGGCTAATGTCATAACGAAAGTTACGGCCATACCCATACCACTTGCAGTTTCCACTTGTTTAGATACACCAAGGAATGGACAAATTCCTAAGAATCTTGACAATACAAAGTTATTTACTAATATCCCACTAACTAATATAACAAATAATCCAGTTACTGACATATCCTATACCTCCTTTGTCTTCTTCATTACAACGTAGTTGTAAACAGCTAATAATAATCCTAATGCTAAGAAAGCGCCAGGAGGTAGTATCATAATTAATGCAGGTTGGAATGAAGCTCCAAATAAAGCCTTACCAAATAATGTCCCTGCTCCTAATATTTCACGTACACTACCTAATACAGTTAATGATATGGTAAATCCAAGTCCCATACCAATTCCATCAACAGCAGATGCAATTACATTGTTCTTAGATGCGAATGCTTCTGCTCTACCTAGTATTAAACAGTTAACAACTATTAATGGAATAAATAAACCTAATTGCTTATCAAGTGCTGGTAGATAAGCCTTCATAGCAAGACCTACAACCGTAACGAATGTAGCTATTACAACTATGAATATTGGTATACGTATTTTACTTGGAACAACATTCTTCATTGCTGATATTACTATATTTGCACATATTAAAACTGCCGTCGTAGCAAGTCCCATTGCTAACCCATTCATAGCGGATGTAGTTACGGCCAATGTAGGACACATACCTAACATCTGTATAAATATCGGGTTTTCAAATAAAATACCCGCCATAAATATTTTATCTAATCTCATATCTTCACCCCCGATTATTTTAACTGCTCATTGTATATTTTAATTGCTAAATTAACACCATCAGTAACAGCGCTTGATGTTATGGTAGCCCCTGATATTGAAAGTACTTCATTATCCTTAGGCTCTCCTGACTTAATTACTTTAATCTCTTTATCTGTACTCTTTTGGTTATATTGATCCTTAAATTCTCCAGAAGCCTTAGCTCCAAGTCCTGGAGTTTCTTGATGGGTACCTATGTTAACACCACTTATAGTGCTATCATTACTAATACCTATCATAACTTCAATGGCTCCACCATAACCACTTTGAGGTAAAGTTTTAATAGTATACCCTATAACTTCTCCATCTTTTTTTCCAGCATATACTTCTAAAACATTTTCATAACCACTGTATTTATCACTAGACACTTCTTCAAAATCCTGAGCATCTGGTAATACAATTTGTCTTGCTTCTATATTTGCTTGTACTAATTGTTCTTCTATAGGTCCCTTTGTAACATCATAAGTATATGCAAGTATGGAAGCTGCAATAGCAGCTATAGCAAATAATATTATTCCTAATTTAGTAATCTCTCGCATTTACTTCACCTCCCCAAAAACTCTAGGTCTAGTATACTTTTCAATAAGAGGTGTAGCCACGTTCATTAAAAGAATAGAGTAAGAAACACCTTCTGGGTATCCACCATATATTCTTATAATAGCTGTTAAGAAACCACATCCTACTGCAAATATAATTTGTCCTTTTTCTGTTACTGGAGATGATGCATAGTCAGTTGCCATATAGATAGCTCCTAACATTAATCCACCTGCAAAAACTTGATATACCATGAAACTAACATCAAATCCACCTAGTAGGAAACTCATAACTGCAACTGTAGCTATATAAACCACAGGAATTCTAGGAGTGATAACTCCCCTATATACAAGATATATTCCACCTATAATTAATAATATTGCTGAAGTTTCTCCTATACATCCACCAACATTTCCAATTATTAAATCCATAAAAGATGGTAATGCTTGTCCTGATCCTTCTCCACCAATTATAGCAAGAGGTGTTGCTGTACTTACTGCATCTGTTCCCGGTTTTACCCAAGCAGTCATTTGTACTGGCCAAGATGCTAAAAGCATTGCACGAGCAGCCAATGCTGGGTTCATAAAGTTATGTCCAATACCTCCAAATACCTGTTTTACTATGAATATAGCAAATACAGAACCAATAGCTGGTATCCACCATGGTGCTGATGCTGGAATATTAAATGCAAGTAATAATCCTGTTACTACAGCACTCCAATCATTTATTGTTACTGGTTTATTAGAAATCTTTTGTATGGCTGCCTCTGTTAATACTGCAGCAATTACTGCTGATAATATTACTTTAACAGCTCCCATTCTAAAGTAATATACACCTGCTAAAGTAGCTGGTAATAATGCTATTACCACATCTCTCATTATCTTACTTATGGATTCATTCGCCCTTAGATGGGGAGATGATGATACTATAAACTTATTTTCCATATTTATTCCCCTCCAATTTATTTACTTTTTTTCTTCTTTGCTATAATCTCTTTTTTTGCAACTCTAATTGAATGTAGCAAAGGTCTCTTTGAAGGACAGATAAATGAACAAGAACCACACTCAATACAATCAAGGGCACGATATTCTTCTGCCTTATCATACATATCTTTTAATCCATATGCACTAATATATACTGGCTGTAAAAATGCTGGACAAATTTCCACACACTTTCCACATTTGATACATTGTTCTGGTTTTGGAAGTCTAGCTTCTTCTGGTGATAATACTAGGATACCAGATGTTCCTTTGATGGCTGGCACCTGATCTGTATGCTGTGCAAGACCCATCATAGGTCCACCCATTATTACTTTTCCAGGTGTACCATTGTATCCACCACATTGTTCTACTATTTCACTAAATAAAGTTCCCACTTTTATTAACAAGTTCTTAGGTTCCTTTATTCCACTTCCTGTAATTGTGGCAATTCTTTCAATTAAAGGCATTCCTGTTTTTATAACAGTTGCCACAGCAGCTGCCGTTCCCACGTTATTAACTATAACGCCTACATCCATTGGCAATCCACCTGATGGTACTTCTTTTTGTGTACAGGCATATATTAACTGTTTCTCAGCACCCTGTGGATACTTTGTTTTTAAAGAAACTATGCTTATACCTTCTTCATTTTTAGCGCACTCAAGCATTTTTTCTATGGCATCCCTTTTATTATCTTCGATACCAATATAGGCTTTCTTCACATTTACAATTTTCATCATGGCCTTAAGTCCATATACGATACTTTCTGGATCTTCTAACATTAATCTGTGGTCTGCTGTTAGATATGGTTCACATTCTGCTCCGTTTAAAATTATTGTGTCAATAGTTTTTTCTGGTGGCGGTGAAAATTTCACGTGTGTTGGGAAGGCCGCTCCACCTAGTCCAACGATTCCTGCATCCTTAATGATCTCTAAAATTTCTTTTCCTGATAGATCTTTGATATCTCCCTTTGGCAAAACGCTTTCATGTACTGTATTTAGTCCGTCAGATTCTATAACAATACACGTAGCTTCACCTGTAGGAGTCTTCATTTTTCCTACCTTTTTTACCTTTCCAGAAACACTACTGTGGATAGGCGCTGATACAAATGCCTTCGCCTCTCCTATTTTTTGCCCTACCTTAACTTCATCTCCAACTTTAACTAGAGCCTCACAAGGAGCTCCTATATGTTGCTGAAGTGGTATATAAACAACCTTAGGCTCATTAGCTTTTATCACAGCTAATTTTTCTGTAGCCTTTTTACGATGTGGAGGATGTACTCCTCCTCTGAAAGATAATAGCTTCATTAACTACTCACCCCTTATACTAAAATAAACTGTCTTAACCACAGATATCTTAAAATTGCAGTGACAATATTGTATACAATGTACTTACCCATAGAAAAAAGGTAACATTTCATACAATATTTACCTTAATTTTTACTTGATATACATCTTGTACCAATTATATATTAACTTCATTAATGTAAAAAGTCAATGAAAGTATAAGTAATATAATTTTAAAATACATAGTCATAAAATACTGAAATATTTGAAAATACTACGTTTTACTACTTAATTATTTTTTTAACAAAATAAAAGTGCAATTTTTGCACTTTTATTTATAGATTTCCTCTATACCCTCTTTTATGTAATTTTTGATCCACATAAGTACATCATAATCTGATAGAGAAACCCCATCTAATATTTTCTTTATTTCTTTTGTATCTAATTTAAAGTTTTTATTTCCATATGCATGGGTGTACAAATAGTTTACCCTATCATTACCCATTAGTAACGTTACCATGGTTTCTTCTATTTTGCCAAGGGGGGCCCTATCAATATGATTTCTAACAAAATTTGCTTTAAGCCTAGTTCCTTGCCCTTCCCTTGATTCCAATAAAAGATTTCCATCACATGTTTCTGCTGCCATTTTAAAAAGAGAGATTCCAAGGCCAACTTTTCTTGTAGTTCTTGTGGTATAAAATGGATCTATAGCCCTTTTAACCCTTTCTTCATCCATCCCTTTTCCATCATCAATTATTTCCACATAAAATATATTCTTTTCATTATCTTCACAAATATTTATTTTAATATTCTTAGAACCTGCACTAATACTATTTTGTACTATGTCTAGTATATGAAGAGACAACTCCTTCATCTATTTCCTCCTACATTTAATTTTTATTTTTTTTAAGGCATATGAAAGAAATAAACTAGTCAGTTCTCTGAGGTATTTGGATTATTTTCAAGGCATGGTGAGCGAGCATATTAAACATATGTAAGCGATTCCATAACGAAGAAAATAATTCAAATAACCAGTGAAATGACTAATTTATTTTTTGAATATGCCTAATATGGACTTAATGCTTTTTTCCTCAACCTCTAGAAAATTCTCTTTCTCTAAGATGTCTCCCAAAAAATGTGCGTCGGAATTCTTTATAAAATTATACTTACTTAAATATTTATGTTTCTTTAAAAAAGAATTCTTATCACATTTCCTTGAAATTTCTAATGTCTTTATATCCATATCTGTTGGGATAAAACCCAAGTTTGCAATAATACTAAAGGCCCTTTTGTCCACATGGGCAGGAATCATAACCCCATTTAGTTTTTCAATTATTTTATATGCTTCATTACAACTCATACTTACTGAATTGATTAAAAGCCTTTCATTTTCCCCTATAATATTATCATCCCTATCATATATCCACTGATTACCGAAAAACTTAGGGTCATTTTTCCTATTTGGCAATTTATCATATACTATATCTTTAAAATTATGGGCATCTTTAATATATTCAAAGAGACACACAAAGTGGGCCTCTTCCTTTGTTTGCAATTCCATACCTGGTATTACTAACAATCCCTTTTCTTTCCCTAGGGTCATACAGACTTCACAATTTTCCGTGGCATTGTGGTCTGTTATGGCTATGGCATCTAATCCCTTTAGTAAACTCATATTTATAATATTATTAGGTGTCATATTTTCACTTGAGCAGGGAGACAAACTAGTGTGTATATGTAAATCAACAAATATTTCCATTTACTTTATTCCCAATTCATACAATTTTTTGAATATTTCATATGCAGGAAGACTTGTACTCAAAATGGATATATTTTCTTCATTAGCCTTTTTTATAGTTTCTTCTTCAACTTCTATATTCTCCGGAACAATTATGCAGCTAAGTTCTAGTAAGCTTGCAACGGCAATTATATTCATATGGGTCTGAACAGTTATCCATACATTATTAATTTTTCCATTTGACATTACCCAACTAAGCAAATCACAGCAATATACACCTTCAATAATCTTGTTTGCCGTCTCTTTATTAGTTATGAGCTTAAACATCTCATCCTTAATTAATTCCTTGACCTTCATCATTTAAACCTCCTTCTAATCCATGTTTTTACCACTATTTCAAAGTAATATCTCCATATCTAATTTAGTATATTCTCCTTCTTTACTATCTATTTTTAAATTATCTACACACCTTTTAATATTAGGAAGGCCCATACCTGCTCCAAACCCCAGTTCCCTTACCTTGTTAGATGCAGTAGAGTACCCTTCTTCCATGGCTAAACCTACATCTTTAATCCCTGGTCCCCTGTCATGAGCTCCTATTTTTATTTTATCTTCACTGATGGAAAATATTATTTTTCCACCATTAGAATGTATTACTATATTCATTTCTGCCTCATAGGTTGCTATGGCAGTTTTCCGTATTTTAGTAGAATCAATTCCCAGTTGTCTTAAAATTTTTTTGATATTGCTAGATGCTTCTCCTGCTCTTGCAAAATCATTTTTTACAATATCATATTCTTGACTTATTATCATGTGGTTTTCTTTCATATATTTTGTTCTTCCTCTCTTCTTGGCACTCCTTTTAGACCCTTTTCATACAATATGCCACAGGCAGTATATAGTATATGCTTTGTACTTAATAATATCATATTATTATTTTTAGCTAAATCAACCACCTCTTTAGTGGGTTTTTTACCTCTTACAAAGATTATTACACTTATATCCATCATTTCTGCCGTTCTTATTACTTGATTATTAGTAAGACCTGTTAGCAATAAGGTTTTATCCGTGTCAAAGGCCAATACATCGCTCATTAGATCACAACCAAAGGCCTTATAAACTTCCCTGTCTAAATCCTCTTTCCCCAAATAGCATTGGCAATCTAACATTTCTAGTATTTCCTGCACCTTCACCTTTATCATACCTCCTATTTCTTCATTAGTTATTTGTATGAAGTTTAGAGTATTTATCTAAAAATTCTATCATCCCTGTTTCCACATTAACTGAGCTAATTTCATTAGATAAGCCTTTTATTAATTCTCCCACCATACTTGTGTATTCTTCTTTAAATTCCTTTCCCCTGTTATTTATGTTTATATCCTTTAATTCCTTTTCTAATCCCTTTATTTCTTTTATATTCTTCTCTATTTCACTACTACTTATTTCAACTTGTTTTTCTTTAGATTGGATTATATATTTTTCTATCTTTTCCATTTCTTCAAATATCTTTTCATTTACTTGGTTTAATTTTGTAACATATTCTTTATCATTATTTTCAACCATTATATCTTTCTCTTTTATGTATTGTTCAAAGACAAAGGCTTCTTTGAAGTGTTCTTTAACCAAAGGTATGGCCTTTTGTATAGTTTCTCTCTCAAATCCAAATCCTACTATAACTTTATAATTATTCCTTTCTACAATTCTTCCTATAATATTCTTCTCTTTTAATTCCTTTAGTTGAATTTTAGCATTGTCTAAGCTAGTAAAGCTCCCTATTTGAATCCCATATATGGTAATCCCCTTCATTGTGTATTTCATTTCCTTTGACTGACTTGGTGATTTTTCCACTTTTCTTGTTTCATCTGTATTCTCTACCTTTTTCTCTTGTGTATCATCCACTACCACTTCTTTATTAATATCCTCTTCATACATTATGGCTGGAAGTATTACATATCGGGAAGCATAAAACCCTCCATATATGGCTATAGCAGGAAGAAGTATGCAAAATATCAATAGAAATAAAAATTTTTTATACTTACTTTCTTTTCTAAAACCTCTCCTATTTCTTCTCATTTAAATGCCCCCTTTTATCTTTATATCATTTAATCTCTATGGAAGAAATTCTTTGCCTTTATATATTAGTATATTATGAACTAGTCCCACTTTAGAATGTTTTTATGAAAAAACTCTACTTAATTATATAAGTAGAGTTAAAATGAACTTGTGTAAGGAAAATTTATAACACTCGCCTTGCCTTCACATATCTTCTTTTGTAAGATCCTTTATTTAAATTAGATACTATTACTTTCATGGCTGTCTTTCCAGAGGAACAATGTATAAAGTCCCCACCGCCTAAATATATACCTACGTGATTTATTGTACCTGAACCACCTTTAAAAAATACTAAATCTCCAGGAAGTAATTGTCCCTTTGATACAGGTGTTCCTACAGTAGCCTGGGATCTAGATACTCTAGGTAATTTAATACCTACTTGCTTGTACACATAGGCGGTAAAACCAGAACAATCAAATGTATTAGGCCCTGTGGCTCCCCATACATATCTTTTTCCCCTTTTACTTTTAGCTACATTAATCACATTTAAAGCTCTGCTGCTTGTCCCTCCTCTAGAGGTAGCTGTTTTGCTAACAACGTCAATTAATCCCTTGTGAATCCATCCTTCACTTCCATTGGCAAGTACTATATTATACCAATCATTTTCATATCCTTTAATTAATACTTCCTGAGAGCTTACCTTCTTAATTACATTAGCCTCTTTATTAGAATTTTGTCTAATGTTAACATTCTCCCCTTTTATAAAACCTTTAGGGTAATTAGGTTGTACTTTCACGTATTCTTTATTTAACCAACCTTGTGTCTTATCCAACTCTACCTTTAACCATTCTTCTTTCGATTCTAAAATCAAAACCTTAGTGTTTTTTTTGATGGTTTTTATAATAGGTCCATTTGTACTTGGTTCTTGTCTAAAGTTAACATTAGATGTGGCCAAACCATTTTTATACTTATCACCTAAACTCTCCACAACTATATAATCACCAAATATCCATCCTGTCTTATCATTTGTTTGAACTTTATACCAATCCTTATTATTTTCTAAAACATCCACATAAGAGCCTAATTTTATTGTACTTACAACTTGAGAATTCAAATCTGTAGCACTTCTTATATTTACATTATCTCCTATGATTATACCTTTATCTAATCCTTCCACAGTAACGGGTACTAAAACAATAGATGCTGCAACAAAGGTTACTATGGCCTTTTTACACTTTTTTAATATATACACTTATTTTGTCCTCCTAACAGTTTATCAACTGATTCATTTTCACAAAAAAGCATCCTTCTCTTTTATTACAACTTAGACTACTCTAAAAGAGTAGTCCATATTCAATTTTTGGTGCGGATGGCGGGATTTGAACCCGCACGCCCTACGAGCACTGCCCCCTCAAGACAGCGTGTCTGCCTGTTCCACCACATCCGCATATTAAATTTTATTCCATTTTCATTATATAATTTTTAATTTTTCATGTCAATATATTAACTATTGAAATATAATTTACACCACATTAATTTATAATAAGATATATAGGAGTTTTCCTATATATCTTATTATTTATATTTCCTATAGGATACTAATGCTGTATATGCCAACTGTTAATATTGTTGTATATGTTAAATAAATTTGGAAATACACTGCCCTTTACCTTTTTGGAGCTAATTATAGCTTTATTTCTTATAAAAAGGCTCACATAAGACATATCATTCATATATATATCTGTTATTTCTTTTTTTATAACTTCACGGTCAAGGTCATTTGCCACACTAGGTAACCTACTTATAAGTAAATTTAAATCTTCATTCTTATAAGAGAAAAATGGATTTTGGTTAGAGTTTAAAAGAAATTCAGTACTTAAACTTTCTTTTAAATCTACTCCCATTAAAACCATATCATATTTTGACCTTTCTATTCTTTTCATGTATTCATCCCAATTAACCACTTGAATATTAAGATCAATACCTAGTTGTGCCAGATCCTCTACTATATATTTTGCAGATTTCACTCTTTCTTCACTATCATTAACCAATAAATTTAACTTTATTCTATCATTAGTATCCATATTAGATAAATACTTAAAGGCCTCCACCCTATCCTTAGGATCCTTCTTATTATTTCCCAGGTCATAATTTATAAATGGATAGTTAAGAACGGTTCCATGACCTAAATATATGTCATCAATTATTTTACTTCTATCAATGGCATAGTAAATTGCCTTTCTTAAATTCACGTCCTTTAATTTCTCATTATTTAAATTTATATTAATGAATTCAAGCTCTAGAGTAGAAAATTCATGAATAATAAGATTCTCATCTTCCTTATATTTATCCCAATCATAATAATCAGCTTCTACCACATGTACTTCACCTGATTGAAGCAATGACAATGCAGCCGACTCTGTGGGCACATATATTCCTTCTATAAAATCAATATAAGGTTTTCCATTCCAATAATCTTCCCTAGCCTTAAGTAATATTTTCTTACGTTTTTCATAAGATTGAACTTCATAAGGCCCCGTTCCTACTGGAATTATGTCCATACTAGCATATACATTTCCTATAGTATTAAATTTATGTTTAGGTATTATTGGAAAGATTAATTTCCTTTCATACTCATAATCAGGCTTATTTAATTTAATCTCTACAGAATAAGCTCCTCTAGTATTTATACTTTTAATATTTTCGACTAAATAGGTATAGGTTGACATTTCATTTCCATATATGTTTTTCTTAAGTGCATCCACTGTAAATTTCACATCATACGAATTAAAGTCATATCCATCTTGCCATTTTATATTATTTTTCAAAGTCACTACAATAGTAGTATCATCTATATAATCAATATCCTCTGCTAACAATGGATTTATTTTCAAACCTTCGTCTATTTCAAATAAACTCTCATATATTAATTTGTTAAAATAATACATGGATCTGCTATTATCTAACAAGGGATTTAGAGTTTTATATTGTACTACTGGAATTTTTAATGTTCCACCATATTTTGAAGTGACTTTTTCCTCTTCTACAATCTTTGTTTCTTCCTTTTCAACTTCCTTTTCTTCACATCCTTGAAATAAGCAAAGACTAATTATAAATATTATTAGAAATATACTCTTATTAAACTTAGGCATTAATATACCTCCAAAATCTAATTAAAAGATCCTTTTTAACTTGTCATTTTCTATGATTCCAGGAATTCTTCCTCTTTTTGCCACAGGTTGTCCATTTACTTCTTTTATATCCATAGTCATGTCTATGGCTGAAGCACCAGATATATAGCTTCCTACTCCAAAGGAATCTGCACCTGCTTCTGATAATAACTTGATTTTATCTGGCTTTAATCCACCTGATACAAATATTTTAACATTTTCAAATCCATTTATATCTAATTTCGATCTAACTTCCCTTACTAAATTAGGAGTAACCCCTCCCCTTTCACTAGGAGTATCCAATCTTATGGCATATAATTTATCCCCAAGTTCTTTGGCTATTCTTATACTCTCTTCTACTTCATCCTTAAAAGTATCTACTAGTACAATTCTTTTATGATCCTCTGGTGATACTTCATTATATGCTTTTGCCACGTCTAATGTATCTCCTCCTATCAACATGGCTGCATGGGGTAATGTTCCCGTAGGATTTATTCCTATCATACTTCCTGCTAACACACAACTTACTCCATTAGCTCCACCTATTACAGCCGCCCTTTCCATTACTGGAGCCACAGCAGGATGAACATGTCTAGCACCAAAACATAAAAATGACTTTCCACCACAAGCTTCCTTCACTTCCCTAGATGCACTAGCCCAACCACTAGCACTAGCTAAACTTCCAAGCATGGCTGTTTCAAATACTCCAAACTCACTATATGGTCCCTTGATTCTAATTAGGGTTTCCTTAGGTTCAAAAGACTCCCCTTCATCTACAGCCCATACTTCAATATCCTTTCCCTTTAACATGGCCTTTACTTCTTCTATACCTGCAAATATACCAGGTTTTCTAGCAAATATTTCTGCTGTAACTATGGAATTTTCCAATTTCATACTTCCTAATATATCAAGGGTTCTCAAAAAATATACATCCGTAGTAAGGCCTTTTAATATATCATCATGAGTTGCCGAATGAATTTCTCTATCTATATTACTTATTCCTTCAATGTCCTTTAAGCTCTTTACCTGTTTCATATGCCTCTTTCCTTTCTACTTTTTCATAAATGCATCTACTATGCCGATTAAACACTATGGGATTCCTGACCCTATAAGAGGACCAATTGGATAACCTTTAAAAACAACGATTCCTAATATGGATAATACTCAAAGTACTAATAAGGACAAATTTCCTATGTATGGTTGACTTATAACTGTTCTCCTATCCTTATTCGTTCAAAGGTAACATATTAATTATAAATTACTTACCAATTTAATTCAATATGGTAAGCTAATAGAATTGAATTTATTGTATAATTATTAAGGCATATGAAAAAAATAAACTAGTCAGTTCTCTGAGGAATTTGGATCATTTTCAAGGCATGGTAAGCGAGCATATTAAACATATGTAAGCGATTCCATAACGAGGAAAATAATTCAAATAGCCAGTGAAATGGCTATTTTATTTTTTGAATATGCCTAAGTTAGCCAAAAGAATTTTGTCATTTTTCACCTTTTGGCCAACTTAATATTAAATCTATCTATTATGTATTCTTTTCATATATTATTTTGTATACCTTATATCCTGTTAAAACTTTCACCGTATATTTCCTAGTTTCTTCAAAGGGTATTTGTACTAACTCTCCATTTTGTGAGTAGGTGTTATCACTTAGCCACTTTTTTACATTTCCACTACCTGCATTATATGCAGCTATAATATTTCTAAGGTTTCCATCAAACTCCTTTTTCAAAGTGCTTAAATACCAACATCCCATTCTAATGTTTGTTTCTGGTACATAAAGCATATCTTCATTATAATTCTCTATTTTTAATACATCTGCAGCCCATCTACCTGTTATGGGTGCTATTTGCATAAGGCCCTTAGCATCCTTTTTTGAGGTGGCCTCTTCTTTAAATTTACTTTCAGCCTTTATTATTGAAAAAACTAAATAGGGATCCAAATCGTATTCATAAGCATATTTATATACAATTTCATTATAGTCCGTTGGATATATTACCTTTAGAACCCAGTTTATACTCATAAGGCTACTAGTGGCAATAATAATTACAGTGGCTACGAGAATTAAGATTTTATGTTTTCTCAAGTCAATTAAAATCAATTTAAACCTCCCATAAGATTTTTAAGTATGTACTCCACCTGCTTTTCTAACTGGGATATATTATTATTATTGTCAATGATTATATGGGCATATTCTTTCTTTTCTTCTAAACTCATTTGAGATTTTATTCTTTTTATGGCTTCCTCCCTAGACAAATGATTTCTCTTCATTAACCTATCTGTTTGAACCTGCTCATCTACCATAACTAGCCAAACTTCATCTACCAAATCTGTCATTTTGGCCTCTAGTAAAAGGGGCGCATCTACTATAATTAGTTTATTTTTCCCTTTTAGTTCTTCTATTTTCCCTACTATTTCTTCCCTTATTTTTTTATGGGTTATTTCATTTAGTTTCTCTAATTTACATTTGTCAGAAAAAACTATACTCCCAAGTTTCTCTCGATTTAAAGTGCCATCTTCCCTTAGTATATGTTCACCAAAGACTTTAGCAATCTCATAAAGAGTAGAACTTCCTGGCTCTACAATCTGCCTACTTATTAAATCCGCATCAATTATAGGTATATTTTCCTTCTTTAATATATTAGATACTGTACTTTTTCCTGATGCAATACCTCCCGTTAATCCAACTACTTTAGTCATCCTGCCATCATCCTTACTTAGTTTCATACCAGCTTACACCTTCATTCATATCTATATCTAGTGGTACTTGTAGGCTAACTGCATTTTCCATTTCTTCTTTCAATATATTTTTAACCATATCCATTTCATCCTTATGTACCTCTATTATCAACTCATCATGTACCTGAAGTATTAATCTGGATTTTAAATTATTTTCTTTTAGTCTCTCATATACTTTTACCATGGCTATTTTAATAATGTCTGCTGCAGTCCCTTGTATAGGCGTATTCATGGCAGTTCTTTCTCCAAATGATCTTAAGTTGAAGTTTTTAGCTTTAAGCTCTGGTATATATCTTCTTCTATTTAAAAGGGTTGTAACATATCCATGTTCTTTCCCTTCTTTCACTATGTTTTCCATATATTCCTTAACACCATGGTATTTATTTAGATATTCATCTATGTATTTTTTAGCTTCCTTCTTAGTTATATGTAAGTTTTCAGAAAGTCCATAATCACTTATGCCATATACTATTCCAAAGTTTACAGCCTTAGCCTTACTTCTTTGTATGGAAGTAACACTATCCATAGGTACATCAAATACTTTAGATGCTGTTGTCTTATGAATATCTTGCCCTTTTCTGAAAGCCTCAATCAGATTTTCATCATCACATATGTGGGCTAATACCCTTAATTCTATTTGGGAATAATCCGCATCTAATAAAGTATATTCATCACTAGTAGGTACAAATACCTTTCTTATGTTTCTTCCCATTTCCAATTTTATAGGTATATTTTGTAAATTAGGTTCTGTACTACTTATTCTTCCCGTTGCCGTTACCATTTGATTGAAACTTGAGTGTATTTTTCCAGTTTTTTCACTTATAACAGACTCTAGACCATCTACGTATGTGGATTTTAATTTTACCAATTGTCTATACTCTATAATCCTAGGTATTATGTCATGTTTATCATATAGTTTTTCTAATACCTCCGCATTAGTTGAATATCCTGTTTTAGTCTTCTTCACCGGTGGAAGATCTAATTTATCAAATAATATAACTCCTAATTGTTTTGTAGAATTAATATTAAATTCTTCATCTGCATATGCATATATTTGAGCAGTCAAACTAATTATTTTCTCATCTAGTTCTTTTCCAATTTCCTTTAATTTTTCCCTATCCACTTTAAAACCTATATATTCCATACTACCTAGTACCTTAATAAGAGGAAGTTCCACATCCATGTATAACTCATACAAATCGTCTTCTTTCATTCTTTCCTCTATAGGTCCACCTAACTTAGATACAGCAGTAACTAAATTTCCTCCATAAGACATTAGCTTTTCTTCCTCTAGCTGAGAGTAGTTTAACTTACCCTTTCCTTTTCCTAATAATTCTTCTTCATTTTCTATGTATTCATCTAAAAATTCATCATATATATTGCTTATATGATAATCCTTTTTAGATGGATCTATTAAATATGCTCCTAGCTTCACATCCATAAGGATACCATCAAGTTTAATATCATATTCTTTTAAACTAATCATATCTTGCTTTATCTCATATCCTATTTTTTTAATATGATTATCCTCAAGGACTTTTTTTAACTCTTCTAAAAGATTATCATCCTTAATAAAATATATCTCATTTTGGACTAAAATAAAGGTACCTATTATTTTTTCATCCCTAATATTATTGTGATCACTAAATATTTTTAATACGAACTCTTTATTTTCAATTATCTTTTCATTTAAGGACTTTGCCTTTTCTATAGAATCTATAATATTAACTTCTTTATCAGACTCCACATGTTCTTTCTTTTCCTTTTTAATGTGAAAATCCTTTAATAATTTTTTGAACTCTAATTTATTAAATAATTCTATAACCCTTTCCCTATTAGGCTCTTCCCTTTTGAGTTCATCTAAGGAAACTTCCACAGGAACGTCTACTATGATAGTAGCTAATCTCTTACTAAGAATAGCCTGTTCTGCATTTTCCGTAAGTTTTTCCTTCATCTTCTTTGTAAGACCTTCTAAGTTACCAAGGAGATTTTCTATACTCTTATGCTCCTTAATAAGCTTTATGGCAGTTTTTTCACCTATTCCAGGTACACCTGGTATATTATCTGATTTGTCTCCCATAAGGCCCTTTACATCTATAAATTCAGTAGGAGTTACTCCATACTTATCTAATACTTCATCATATCCATATTCTTCTAAGGTACTTATACCTTTTTTTGTTATTAATACTTTAGTCTTATCTGAAGCCAATTGAAGGGCATCCTTATCTCCAGTAATGATTATTGGTGATACATCTTTATTTTCACAAAACTTAGCCAATGTACCAATCAAATCGTCTGCCTCAAAGCCTTCAAGTTCTACCCTATGTATATTAAATGCGTCTAACACTTCCTTTAATACGGGCATTTGTTCAGCCAATTCCTCTGGCATCTTCTTTCTTCCCGCCTTATACTCTTTAAACTCATTATGCCTAAAAGTAGGCTTTTTCATGTCAAAGGCAACAGTAATATAGTCAGGATTATAGTCCTTATATATTTTATTTAATATATTTACAAATCCATATATGGCATTAGTGTGTAACCCCTCTTTATTTGCCATATGAATAGGGAGTGCATAAAAAGTTCTATTTATTAAACTATTCCCGTCTATAATAACTATTTTTTTATTCAAAATATCCTCTCCTTAAGCTGTTGTATATAAAATATCTCACTATATTAATAATTAACATAATATAATAAACATATTCTAATTACTTCTTCAAAGTCCTTTATTTAATTTCCATGCAAAAAAATGATAATGGTTAACCATTATCATTTTTTAAACCTTCTGTATAATAAATATACACCACCAACTATAGTTCCTACAAGGATTAAGTTAGGAATATTTGAAATTACTTTCACTAAAAGGTATTCTATCTTATTTACAATATTATTTATACTGCCTATGAACCCTTCCTTTGCCCTTTGCCATAGGGTCTTATCTATGGGCTCTATCTTGTTTTCCTTATTCTTCATTTCCCTTACTTCTAAAGTTATGGTAGAATACGCAACTCCATTATCCCAATTTTTAATAGTTCCCTCTAAAGAGTCAATTTCCATCCTAACCCTATTTAGTTCCCTCTCTATTTGTAAAATATCTTCAACCTTTGTGGCCTTTTCCATTATACTTCTTAATCTTTCTTCTTGAACCTTTTTATTTTTAATCTTATTTTCCGTATCATAATACTGATTCGTCACATTTTGAGCATTAGATTCAATATTATTTACCTTACCAAGATTCTTTGTAAACTCTATCATTTCCTCACTATTTGCCTTTGGAATCCTTATGGTAAAGTTTCCTGCCTTTAAATTATCATGAATATCATATATATTACTAAATTCCATATACCCCATTAATTCCTTAGTTTTATTATTAATATTATCATAGACCCCATTAAAATCCGATACGGATATACTCATATAGGTATTTTTAATTATTTTTTGATTTTCTATGGCAACTGGATTAACTCTAGATTGTCCTTCGTGAAGGACACCATAGCTTTTATCATCCATGCCTCTTTCTTTTACCTTCATCTCAGTCTTTGCCATTTCTGGCTCTCCTGCCATCATTAGATTAGGTGCTGATTGGGCCCTATCCATACTCATCTCTGGGACTGACTCAATAGACTCTTCCATCATTTCCCCTTTATCTAGGCTTCCCATATTAGCCATTGAACCTAATAATACTATAAAGAGAGCTGCCACAGAACTATATACTTTCCATCTTCTTTTAAATCTATCTCTTAATTTAATTACTTTACTTTCTTTTACAGGTTCAAAATCCGTTTCTTCTTTAGCTTCCACAAGTTTTTCATATAATTCTTTGTGGAAGTTTTCTGGCAGTTCTATCATAGGTAATTCTTCACACATGTTAACATTAAACTGTAGTGCTTCATATAGTTCCCTACATTCACTGCAAAGATCCATATGTTTTCTAACTTCTTCATTTTGTTTTTCATCTAACATATTATCTATATAAAGAGAAATCATTTCCTCAAATTCTACACACTTCATATTACTCCTCCTTTCTATATTTTTAGACCATGTGATCTTTAAAAAGTTCCCTTTTTTCTTCTAGCAAATTCTTCAAGTTTTTCCTAGCCCTATTTATTTTGGATTTTACAGTTCCCTCAGAGCAACTAAGTATATTCGCTATTTCCTTATAGGAAAATCCATTTATATCCCTTAAAATTATGGCCGTCTTATGACTATCTCCCAAGGAATTTATACATTCATGTAGCTCCTTTTTAATCATTTGTCTCTCAAGGGTTTTTTCCGTATTATTTTTATGATCAACAAACTCCCTTTTTATTGTCCCCTCTTCTGTTTCCTTTGGATTATCATAGGAAAGGGTTTTTCTGTTTTTATTCTTTCTTAATATATCTAAGCACGTATTAGTTACTATCCTATAGAGCCAAGTGGAAAAACTACTATCACCTTTAAATTTATTAATATGCTTATAAACTTTTATAAAAGCTTCTTGAGTTGCATCACTAGCATCTGCTTCATTACCCAACATCCTATAGGCAATATTGAAAGCTCTCTTTTCATAATTCCTTATTAACAATTCAAAACTTTCCACATGACCACTTTGACATTTCTTAATCAAAGACTTTTCACTATCTAGCACACCCATTTCCTCCTTTCTTTCATTTAATATAGACGAAATATTTCTCAATTTGTTCCATATAATCTCAAAAATCGTACTTCCCCTTATTTTTACTTATCCACAGTTTTCAAAATTTATTATTTCCTGTGGCGTAAAAAAATAAAATATAGCTTATAAACTATATTTTACCTTTAACAATTATGATTATATACTTGTATATTTTTAAGTCAATTATTATTCTGCCACTTGTATATTTTTATGGATTTTATAGGGATGGAAAAATGACTTTACTATATTTTCATCCTTATCCAAAACTACAGTGGCATGATGCATAAAATTATTATTCAAATAATATCTTAAATCAGTAGATTTTAAAACCGTATATGGGCCATCTTTTTCTCTTTTTATATGATATATGGGAGTGAAATTGCTAAAATATTTACCCACATTACTTTTTTTGAATAATTCCACATCATATTCAGATTGTCTTTTAAATCTTTTCGTTTCTTCTACCTTATTTTTTATCCAATTAAATTGCCCCACTACATATTCGTCATCTGTTGTAGTAACAAATGCCCATTTATATGGAGCAATCAATGCAGGTAGCATCCTTACATCCTTCACATTATTATCCTTATAGTATCCTAAAACTTTTTTCCTAGAAGACTCTTTTGATATACCTTTAAAGATTAAATATGAACCAAATACAGCAAGAGTACTTCCATAAAAAATCCAAGTTTTATTTTTTATTATCATAAGTAGTATACATAATATACTTATAATAGGATCATACAACATGAGTATACCCTTTTGTTGCTTACTATTACCTACTGGATTTAAAAGCTTTACTCCATAGGAATTTAGCATGTCAAAGAGAGAATGGGATAATGCCCCTAGAAAAGTCCAAAAGAATAACTTTCCAAAGGATACGGCAAAGAACAACTTTAATGCTCCAGCTATGATAGCAGATAAAACTCCTAATCCTGGTATAGTATGTGTCATTCCCCTATGGTGTTTTAAATATAAATAATCATCTTTTATTTTTGCCACTATATCAATATCAGGTATAACAGACCCTATTACGCATCCAATTACTAATGGATTAGTTATATCCATTGTATTTTGAGCAAAAGAGCCTATACCCAACCCTATTATGGCATGAGTTAATGGATCCATTATCATTCCCCTTTCATTATTTTCAAAATTATCATACACTATATTAGTTTACCATAATTACTAATAAGTATCAAATTTCAAAAGATGCCACTTGAATCTTTTTCCTTTTTATGTTATACTACGTTAGTAGACAGGCCGAAATGGTGGAATTGGCAGACGCGATGGACTCAAAATCCATTGAGGGCAACTTCGTGAGGGTTCGAGTCCCTCTTTCGGCACCATTGAAAATGCTAGGGTTGAGTACCCTAGCTTATTTTATTTTCATAAAATTTTGTGCTATTCTTCTACCCTTTTTTCTACCCTCTTGAAACCTTATGGACTGGAACTTTTTATTTATTTAAATAAAAAAAGAACCTTATCTAAAATGGTACCTTTGTCAAGGACAATCTAAAAAAAGAGATTAAGATGCTAAAAGATGATTTCTGTATTGTACAGGAGTCATCTTTTTTAAATTCCATTGATATCTATAATTATTATAATATTTTATATAATTATTTA
>NZ_JAOART010000094.1 GCF_025210435.1 Anaeromicrobium sp. | reverse complement strand
TTGGCTTAAAATATATTGTTCAAAACTCGTAATGCGGATGGAAGAAGAACATCGGAAAGCCGTATGAGGGAGAACCTCACGTACGGTTTGATGAGGAGATGGTGGAAGAGAATAAATCAAATCCACCATTTTACTCTACAAGTGAAAATTAGACATAGGACTATGGGTTTACAATTTCATAATAAGCTATTTAGGATATTTGATTTAAATCAAATATGAAAAGGGAATGGAGTTAAAATCTCCAACGGTCCGGCCACTGTAAATGAGGAGTGACCTTTCAATATGCCACTAGGAAACTGGGAAGGTGAAAGGAAGTAATGATTCATAAGTCAGGAGACCTACCTAAATTGTTGCACATAAATTCTTCTTGGGTTAAGGAAAGTGTAGTTTAAATGATTACTTTATAAATAAATTATAAATGTTTTTATGAAAAACAAACTAAAACCTTGATTTCAATGAGAAGACAAGGTTTTTTCGATTTTTTAACAAATAAAAGGGGGTGGGTAAATAGATAAAAATGGTATTAGAGGAATACTATAATGAAATAGACACAAAAGAGAGGAGACTTTATATGAATACGAAATGGAATAAGCTTTTATCTTTACTTATTATTTTTACAATGTTATTTACTACAGTAGGATTTGGTTCATTTGGACCAATTACTGTAAATGCAGAAGAAACTGTAGGTAATTCTGTATATGGTAAGTCTGAGAGTGAATCATCAGATAAATATTTATTAGAAGAAAAAGAAGAAGTTGTAAGTGAAGCTGTATACAGCTGTCAAACTAAATTAATAGAATTTATGCCTGCACCAGGTCAATATGCGTATAGTGGTGGGTATGGAAGTATTAAAAAAGCAAAGGAAATTCTAAAAAATATAGAAACAGATAGTTATAGTACTAAAATGGTTTCTTTAGGTGCCTTAGGAGGATATGTAGTATACGGATTTGATCATACCATAAAAAATGATCAAAAGAATCCATATGGGGTAGATTTTAATGTATTGGGAAATGCTTTCTTTGGATATGGTGAACCAGGAGCAATAGCAGTCATGAAAGATGAAAATGGCAATGGGAAAGCAGATGATACTTGGTATGATATAGCAGGTTCTGCCTATTATGACAAAGATACCATTAAAGATTATGAAATAACTTATTATAATGATACTCAAGTAAAATGGGAGGATAATCAAGGAGCAAGTGGTAAAGCACCTGATAAAATACATTATCCAAAAGGTGAGGATTTTTCATTTATTCCACAAGAAAAATATACTGTTAAATGTATAAAGATAAATGACAAAAATCCTGCATATGGATATGCTGATGTAAAGGGAATAAAAGGTGGACTTTCCGATTATACGAAAAATCCAGATAATCCATATACACCAGAAGTAGAGGGTTATGGTGGTGGATCTATTGATATTGACTGGGCAGTAGATGAAGATGGAAAGCATATCAATTTAGATGGAATAGATTTTGTAAAGATTTCTACAGCATATAGAGAGTTAAATGGAACTTTCGGTGAATTATCAACAGAAGTTAGAGGAATAGTAGATATTGCACCAGAGAATTCATCAGGAGTAAAATCTGTAAAGGTGAAAGATGTAGAAGTAATTGTGGGAGAAAAACTACCTACAGAAGTTATTTTGATTCAGTCAAACGGAGCTGAAGTAAAAAAATCAGCTCAGTGGGGATCTAAAGCTAGTACTAAAGAAAAGGGTATATATATTGAGCAAGTAACTGTTGACAAGCAGACTTATTATACTACTTTAAAAGTAAAAGAAGAATCAGGATCACAAGAAAGTGTTACAGGTATTGAATTAGAACAAAAAAGTTTAGAACTTTATGTTGGAAGAGAAGCTAAATTAAGTGGAAAAGTAAAACCAGCAAATGCAACAAATAGAAAGCTAATATGGAAATCAAATAAAAACAATATTGCAACAGTAGATGTTACCGGAACAGTTAGAGGTGTTAGTGAAGGGCAAGCAGTTATTACTGTTGAAACAGAAGATGGAGGCTTTACTGATAGTTGTACCATTAAGGTGTCAAAATTAGATGTGGATGCAATGACTAGTGCTAGCTTGAAGGATTACAAAAAAGCAATGCATGTAGGAGAAAAAACAAAATTAGAAATCAATTATTATCCTGAAAATGCACCAAATAAAAATGTATCTTGGAAGAGTAACAATGAATCAGTAGCAACCATTAAGGATGGATATGTTATAGGTGTTAATCCTGGAGAAGCTACCATTACTATGACAACAGAAGATGGCGGTTTTGTAGATGTATGCAAAATAATAGTAAAAAAACAATTTAAAAGAATAAAACTAAGAATAGAAGGAACAGATAAGACTTTATACGAAAAGGATTTGCCGGTTACAGGTGAAAAGACTGCATTAGACCTATTAGAAACTGGTGTAGGAGAAAAAGCTATAAAAATTGAAGGTGGAATGATAAAATCCATACTAGGGGTAGAGCCTAATTGGGATAAGGATAAAGCCTATTGGGGAATATATATAGCTAAAAATGGAGAAACAAAAGCAGCCTCTGAAGGTGTAACTATTCTTAAGATTCATGATTTAGATGAAGTATTATTCCATGTAATTAAAGGAACAACACTTCCTGTATTAGAATACAAAAACGATGGAAATAATAAAAAAATTATAGTAAAGACAACTATCAAAGATAATATTAAAAATGTAGAAGGGGCAACTCTTGAAATTAATGATAAAACTTATACTACAGATTCTAATGGGGAAGCATATATTGATGTACCTTTAGGAAAATATATAGGAAAGATATATAAAAAAGATAAAGATGGGAAATTTGTTGAATTAATAAGGTGTACACAAAATTTCAACGTGGGAAGTATAAAAATATTAGAAACTTCAGATTTATTTCCAGTAGGAGATACAATAAAGCTTGAGGCAAAGGTATTTGATGGAGCCGAGGAATTAAAAGGAAAATCCATAAAGTGGTATACAAGTAATAAAGAAGTTGCAACAGTAGATGAAAATACAGGAGTAGTTAAGACTATAAAAGAAGGGGTAGTCACAATTACTGCACAAGTTGAAGGGGTTAGTCATTTAAATGAATCTTTACAATTGACTATTCAAAAGAATGTATCTAACAAACAAGTTATAGAGAATACTGTAAATAATTTGAGAAAGTATTATAAAAATCACAAGGAATTTGATATTACAGAAACTTTAAGTTATAGGCATACGAGTAATGAGTTAGTAGAGGATTTAAAAACAATACAAGAAAAACATAAAATAGTAGCTGTTCCAAAAACTGCTTCAGAATATGCGAATGCTATACTTGGTTTAATAGCTTTAGGAGAAAATCCAAGGGATTATAAAGGAAAAGATTTTGTTGATGGATTAGTCCAATTACAAACTAAAGATGGGAAGTTTATATTAGGAAAATATGATGATTATCCAACTGTATCTGCTATTAGTATTATTGCACTAGATAGGGCAAAGGCAGATTATAGAGTAGAAGATGCAGTAAAAGCATTGATGAACTATCAAAATGATGATGGAACTTTTGGACCATATAAGGATATAGACACACTAGCCATGTCTATGAAAGGACTTTATAAGCATAAAGATATAGTAGGTGTAAACAAATGTATCGATAAAGCAGTAGAAAAGCTTTCTAATGAAAAGCAAAATATAATGAATAAAAATGTTAATACCCTTGCAACGGTAATACAGGGACTTGTATCAGTGGGAGAAAATCCATTAGTAAGTAAATGGAGTGTTGGTGGAAAAACAATGTTAAATTCCTTATTTAAGTATAAAAGTGGAGATACTTTCGGAAATGATTTAGCTACAGAACAGGTTTTCGCAGCTTTAGCTGATTTGCATAAGAAAGAGTCCATGTATACGGGAGCTAAAATAAGTAGTGAAGGATATGATAAATTATTTATACCACTAAAAGAGGGGGATATAGATAATAATGGAATAGAAGAAGGAGATAAGGTAACTATTTTCATAGAAGGATATAAAGGGATCATTATATCAGAACAGGAAGTAGAAATTAAAAAAGGTGAAAGCCTATGGGATGTGACAAAGAGAATACTTGATGAAAATGGTAAATCTTACAATGTAAAACCCGATGGATTTGTAGATAGTATAGATGGTCAGAGTACCTTTGATAAAGGTATAAACAGTGGATGGATGATTCATGTGAATGGTAAAAACATACAAACAGGAGTAGACAGTTATAAACTAAAGGGTGGAGAAAATATACACTGGTTTTACACATCAGACTATAAGACAGATTCAAGAAATACAGATAGATCAAAGTATGCAACAGAAGATAAAGTACAAAATCAAATTGATGCAGTAAAAAATATTTTAAATAATAAAAATGCAAGTGAAAAGGATCTTACAAAGGCAATAAAAGATGTATCTTCTAAATTGAATGAAAAGGCACAAAAAATCAATTCAGAAAAGGATGCTAAAGACTTTGTAAAATGTGTGAAAAATATATCCCAAGTAATAAAGAAGGCTATAGATAAAATTAAGACAGAAGAAGGAGCAAAGGATTTAGCAATTGAAAATATAAATGTAGTAAAGACACTAGAAAAAGCCGTTGAGAAATTAAAGAAAGATAGTGATAAAAAGCAGGTTAGTGAAACTATAGTAGAAAATATGGAAATAACCCTTAAAGTAATGGATAAAATCAAGGGTAAAGAAGTAGGTGAAATTGCAGGAGATGTTATTGAATCTGCAAGAAGCCTAATAAAGAAATTAGGAAAAGAAAACTGTAAAGAAATAAAAGAAAAAGCAGTACAGACGGCGCGAAAAGCAGTAGAAAAGGCTAGTAAGCAAAAAATTGAAAAAGATCAATTAAAGGTAGATGAAAAGAAAGTAATTGCAAAAATTGATAGAAATAAGGTAAAAGATTTAGGAAAAATAGCAGTAAATACAATAAAAGATATGAAAGAAAAGCTAAAGAATAATAATATTGAAAGTGATGAAGAATTTGAAAGAAAATTAACAATAGAAGTAGTTGATGCGGGCAAAGAAGAAATAGAAACAAATCTACCTTCAAATATGATGGAAACTTTAAGAGAAAATAGAATTAAAAAATTATCAATTAAAACAGAGGTAGCAGAGTTTAATGTTACACTGAAAACTTTTGGAGACAAAGGAAATGATAAAGAAATATCTCTTAGTGCAAAAAAAATAGATAGAAATGACCTATCTGCCCTTGCAAGATATAAAATCCCAGAAGGTAGTCCAATAGTAGATTTAAATGCAAGAGTTGGACAAGAAAAAGTATCTAAATTTGAAGACCCAATAGAAATTAGGATTCCATATGAAGAAAAAGTAAAAGAGGAAAAAGAAGTAAAGGTATTTTTCTTAAATGACAATGGAATGATAGAAAAAGTTGGAGGAGAATATGACCCTGTAACAAAAACGATAATATTTAAAACAATTCACTTTAGTAAATACTTTGTCAAACAAGTGGATAAATTAACTAAAAAGGTATTTACTGATCTTAAAGACTACCCTTGGGCAAAGGAAGCCATTGAGACTATGGCTTCTGAAGGGGTTATAAATGGTCGTACAGACAAAAAATTTGATCCTGCTGCAAATATTACAAGGGCAGAATTTGCCACATTAGTAACAAAGATGATGGCATATTCTACTGAAAATATGAAGGTACCATTTGAAGATGTAGCTAAAGAGGCTTGGTATTACAATTATGTAGTTGCAGCACATAATAAGGGTCTAATTAGTGGCAGAAGCAACAATATATTTGATCCTAATGGAAATATTACAAGGGAAGAAATGACAGTAATTGTTGCAAAGGTTCTTGAGAAAAAAGAATATACAAAGGAAAGTCTAAATAACCTTAATGTATTTAAAGACACTGAAAGTATATCATTATGGGCAAAGGATTCTGTAAGTCTATGCGTTAAAGAAAATATTATAAGTGGTATGGGAGAAAGTATATTTGCACCAAAAGAAAATGCAAATAGAGCACAAGCCGCAGTGATTCTTTATAAGGTATATGAATTAATTAAATAAGCAAACAGAAAAATTTCTGGGGAAATCCTAGGGATTTTTCTGTTTTTATGAAAAAATTGACATATTATACAGAATCATGTAATATAAAAAGGTCGCAAAAAGTTTAGCATCGTACATGCTTTGATAGAAGCTTAAAAAACTTAATTAGAGTTGAGTAGAGAACTAGAGAAATTATAGATTAAATATATAGTCTATAGACTGACACTCTAAAAAAAGAGTTGGTTTGTAGTTTTTCTATTGTTTAGAAAAGTTAAAAATTAAATAATAATGTATTTAGGTTCTTTGATGCAAATCAAAGATTAAAAGGGAATCGTGTGAAAATCACGAACGGTCCGGCCACTGTAAATGGGGAGTGACCTTTCAATATGCCACTGGGAAACTGGGAAGGTGAAAGGCAAACGTTAATCCATAAGTCAGGAGACCTGCCTAAGTACTTGTGTATAAACCTTCCGAGGAAAGGTAAAATACAAGGCGGTAAAGTATGTAACCGATATCATGTAAGTGATATCTGAGCATATTATAAAAAGGGTCTTGACTTTCAAATGGGAGTTAAGGCTTTTTTATATACTTTAAAATTTATTCAATATAGAAGCAAATAAAAACATAGGAAAGAAAATAGAAAAGGAGGGCATCAATTTACGAAAAAAAGCTAGTAAAGGCAGGATGACAACAAATTTATTTATGTAAGAGGAGGCATACAATGAGAAGAAGGATATTGAGCATGATTATAGCTTTTACCATGTTGGTTAGCATAATGCCAACAGCAGCTTTACATGCTTATGCAAGTCAAAAAAGAGGCATGAACGATCAGGTAGAAAATAATGAGGATACAGTTAGCGATAAGGTGTATACAGTTTCGAATCAAGTATATGATCCGGATGGAAATTTATTTTTAGAAAAGCTACAGCTTATGGAAGAGAAGAAAGTAGTTGTAGAGGATGAAGTGATTAATAAGTTAAAAGAATATTATAATAGCCAGTCAAAGCTAGATTACGATGTGGTTATGGCGTATAGACAGCTAGGAGAAGATACTTCTAGCATGGTGTCAAAATTAAATAAAGTATCTAGTACTAGAGGGTATACAAATTGTATCAAAGGGATTATGGGTGCAATAGCGGTAGATGAAAACCCTAGAGATTTTGAAAAAGTTAATGGACAGAAAGCTGATTTTGTAGGAAGCTTAGCTACAATTCAAAATTCAGACGGAAGTTTTGTATCTTCTACTTCTTATTTGCCATATCATATAGAATGTGTGATTGCCCTGGATATGGCAAATGGAAGCTATAATCAACAAGGAGCCGTAAAATATATTTTAGACAACTTAAAAGATGATGGTAAAAATAAGTATGTATATGGTTGGTCTGTTAAAGATAAGTTAAAAAATACAGCAAGAGCCATGATAGCATTGTCAAAACATAGAGAAATAGCTGGTGTTAATGAAACAATTGAAAAATGTGTCAATTATATTAAAGATTGTCAGAAAGAAAATGTAGGATTTGATAAATATCGACCAGATATACAAGCTATTGCAAATGTCATACAAGGACTTTTAGCAGTTGGAAAAGATCCAGTGTCAAGCGAGTTTAGTAAAGGAGAAGATAATCTTTATACAGAGCTATTAAAAGGGAAATTAGATAATGGAACGTTTAAGGATGTTGCTGGATATGGATATTTTAATAAATATGCAACCATAGCTGCATTTAGGGCATTAGCTGATTTAAAGATAGGAGAATCTATGTACGAAGCATTAAGGGTGCAGGTTGGAGAAATTCCTTCAAAGATTATCCTTGAAAGCAAAGCCAATGAAATGCTAAAAGGGAAAACATTAAAGCTTCAATATAAGGTTGTAGACGACCAAGATCGAATTGTACCAGGGCAAAGGATTGTTTGGACAAGCTCTGATGAAAGTATTGCAACTGTTAACGATGGATTAGTAACAGGGATTAAAGCAGGGCATGTAACCATAACAGCAAGTATTGAAAATGGTTCTATTACTCAAACCATTGCTATAAAAGTAAGTGAAAGAAAGCCAACTACCATTAAATTATATTCAAAGGACAAGGAAGTAAAAGATCAAATATCTATTAAAAAAGATGAAAATATAAATATAACTGGGAAGGTTTTAGATCAAGGGAATGAAGAAATAAATGATGCAAGTATTACTTGGGAAGTAGTAGCTGGTCAAGAGTATATTACCTTAGATCATGGAGAAATCACAGGAAAAGCTGTTGGAACAGCTCAAGTGAAAGCAAAATGTGAAGAGGCAGAAGTTATTTTTCATATAGAAGTTGTAGCTATGAGTGGTATATTCAAAAATGCTTTAGATGAAGTAAAGCCTTATTATAATAACAAAGCTTCATACAATTATATAGAAGCTCTAGGCCTAAGACATGCAGGTAGTATTCAACAAAAAATAAGAATAGAGACGGATTTATCAAGTGCAGAAAATTATGCAAAAAATATTATCGCATTGATTGCAGCAGGATTAGATCCTAGAAATTATAATGGACATGATTATGTACAAGAGCTTGTAGATAAACAGGGGCAATCAGGATACTTTAATATTGGATATAGCTCCTCGGATCCTGAAAATGTTATTTTACCAGTGATTGCTTTAGATATGGCAGGTGCAGAATATAATGTAGCAAAAGCTATGGATATTTTAGAGTTAAAATCAAAAATGCTAGGGAGTGGAAAATGCATCCCCAAAAGCAAAGACTATGGTGCCGTAGAGATAACAGCTTTAGCCATGATTACTATGTCTAAGCATATGGATGAAGATGGAATAAGCGATTTAGTAGATGCTTATATTAGATACTTTAAATATAAGCAAACAGATAACGCAGCATTCACGGCTAAAGATATGTATTATAGAGATAAAGAAAATTGTAAAGCTACAGCTGCTGTAGTTCAAGGACTTATAGCTATAGGACAAGATCCATTAGGTGCAGAATGGATTAAAAATGATAAAACAATATTTGATGCATTGATTTCATTTAGAAAAGATAATGGTTTTAAAGAAACAAAAACAGCATATCGTGTAGATCAAGAAGCAACAGCTTTAGGTTTTGCAGCGCTTTCTGATTTAGTAAAAAATAAGTCTATGTATAAAGAAATCAAGGTAGAATTAGGAACCATTCCTCATAGTATTGAAATCATAGGGGATCAAGATTTCGTAAAAGAAGGACAAAAACTAAAGCTAAAAGCAAAGGTATTAGATGAAAACAATAAATTAGTAGTAGGGAAAAAAATAAAATGGACAAGCTCAGCTACCAATAAGGCAGTAGTAGATGAATCAGGATGGGTTACAGGTCAAGCAATAGATGCAGATACAACAGTTCAAATAACAGCAAAGGTAGATAAAACAGAGATTTCAGCTACAAAAGCTATTGCTGTAAAGGCAAGAGTACCACATACTATCGAGATTACCCTTCCCCTTGGGAAAAAGAATGAATTAAAAGAAGGAACTACTTTAAAGCTTTCTAAAAAAGTACTTGAAGAAGATGGAGAAGAAATAAAAGAGGAAGAGGTTATATGGTCTAGTTCTGATACAAATATTGCTAGTATCAATCAAGAAGGACTTGTTACAGCAAAGGATGTAGTAGAAGATAAACCCATTACGATCAAAGCTATAGTAAAAAATAAGCCGAGTGTAAAAAAAGAAATATCTTTAAAGATTATTGCAGTTATTCCTAAGAAAATGAAAATATTTATAGGAGAAAAGGAAGCTCAAAAAGCCACATTAGAAGTAGGTCAGAAGCTTAGCCTCATGGCAAAGGCGTATGAAGAAGATGATACATGGATGAAGGGACAAGCAATAGAATGGACAAGCTCTTATGAGCATATAGCTAGTATAGACCAAGCAGGACTGATTACAGCAAAGTCAGTAGATAGCGAAAAAAACATTACAATTACTGCAAAAACAAAGGGCTTTGAACTATCAAAGACTTTTGATTTAAAGGTAATCCCTGTACAAACCAATGAACAAAAAGCCCAAAGAGTAATAGATGAGTTAAAGCTTTATTATGAAAAAGATACAAAATATGATTACCTTGAAGCTTTAGCATTAAGGAGAGCTGGAGTAGATGCATCTAGTATTCAAGCCAAATTAGATTTACCTGATGTGAATTTTGAAAAGGGTTATTCAGGAAAAACATCGGATCAATATGCAAAAGCTATTATGGTACTCCTATCAGCAGGATTAGATCCTAAAGCTTATCAAGGTCATGATTATGTAAGCTTTTTAGCAACTTCACAAACAGAAGAAGGACACTTTGATGCTAGAGGTTATAAGTGGTCTTCTGATGATGAGGCAGATTGTATTGCTCATTCTATGATTGCATTAGACATGGTAGGAGCATCTTATAATGAGAATAAAGCAATAGAAGCTTTGAAAAATAAATTTAAAATATCTGTGGATAAAGCATATATAAAAAGAAGTAGTTGGTCAGATACCCCTGATTTAGAAAAAACTGCTTTGGCGGTTATTGCTCTTTCTAATCATAAGGATATAAATGGTGTAGATGATATTATCAACAAAGTAAAAGCATATCTAAAAGAACAGTATAATGGTTGGGATGAGGACACAAATTGTCAAGAGATTGGACAAACGATTCAAACAATTACAGCAATAGGTGAAAATCCCTTATCTCAAGAATATATAAAAACAGATGCAGCAGGAAATAAAACAACCATGCTAGATGCACTTTTAAAGCTAAAGGAAGAGAATGGCTTTAAAAAGGGACGAGGGTCTTTAAGTAAAGAAAAAGCAACAGCATTTGCTTTTGCAGCTCTTACCGATATTAAAATGGGTAAATCTATGTACAAACCAACAAAGACGCAAGGAGCAGCTACAGAAGTAGTGATTCATGCAGAAAATGATCAAAAAGAATTAAAGGTAGGGCATACCTTATCCTTAACAGCAAAAGTTTTTGACAAGGATCATAATTTTATACCAGATCAAGAGCTTGTTTGGTCTGTAGATCAGCCAGCTATTGGGACAATCAATGAAAAAACAGGAGAGCTTACAGCTATAGGTGCAGGAACTGTTGTGGTTACAGCTATGCTAAAAGACAATAATGCTGTGAAAAATACTATGAGTATAAAGGTTATTCCTGCTGTACCTAATATAGTTCAAGTAACGGTAGAACAGAATATTGATACGATACAAACAGGAAAAAAAGTAAAAATCAATGCAAAGGTACTTGATAGAGATGGAGAAGTGATTCAAAAGCCATCCATAACATGGGCTATAGAACCAACAGGCTCTGCAACAATAGATGAAAACAATATTTTGACAGGAGTAAAGGCAGGAAAGATAACAATAAAAGCAACTGTTAGTAAAGAAGTTGGTAACGTAGAAGGAAGTATTGCCTTAGAGATTACTCAAGGAAAAACAAAAGAAGAAAAGCTAAATGATGGGATCAATTTTGCCAAAGAATATTTAGTCACAAAAGATGAATATGCGTATATCCATTCTATGGCACTTAGAAGTATTCAGGTAAATATAGAGGATATAGCTTCTAAGCTTAATATTTATGATCTAGACAATCTAGATTGCCAAGGAAGAAATACAATCAATCTTATAGCAGCTTGTGAAAATCCAAAGGAATATAGAGGAAAAAATTATATTGAAAAAATAATTAACGCACAACCTAAATTTTATGACAATCCAGAAACTGAGTGGGTAGCAAAAGCGATTATCGCATTAGATATGGCACAGGAAAAATACGATGAAACAGCTGCTATTACTGCTTTGATAAATAAATTAAAAAGAGATTCAGGGAAAATATATGCTATAACAAAAGATGAAGAAAAAGAAGATATAGAGGGAACACAATGGGTGCTCATAGCTCTTTCAAAGCACCAAAAAGTAACGGGTGTTGTGGATGCCATTAATGGGATGAAAAAGTATTTAAAAGAAAAACAAGATGAAAATGCTTTTATAGAAAGTTGTATGAATACATCCTTGACGATTCAAGGGATTATAGCTCTTGGAGAAGACCCACTTTCAGGAGAATGGGTAAAATATGATTCATACGGAAATGAAATTACATTGCTAGATGCTCTGTTAAAATGCAAAGGAAAAAAAGGGTTTAAATCGGATCAGTCAGAAGGTATTGGTGGTTATGATCATACTGCATACGCAATTTGTGCTTTAGCAGATTTAAAAAATAATACATCTATGTATCATGAAATAAAATACGTAAAAGCAGGAGCACCTGCAAGAATAGAAATCACCAACCAAGAGCCTATAGAAGTAGTAGCAGGAGATACAGTTCAGATTAAAACGACTATATACGATGAAGACAATCATATAGTAAAAAATCAAAGTCTTGTATGGGAAAGTAGTGACTTAGAAAAAGCTAAAGTGGAAAATGGATTGGTGAAGACTTTAGAAGAAGGCACAGTAAAAATAAAAGTATATTTGAAAAATGATAAAGACATATACGATGAAATTACTATAAAGGTTAAGTCTGGCATTTCTGATGAAATTTTAAAAGAAAAATTAAAAACTCAAATAGAATTTTTAAAAACTCATTATGAAAGTTATAATTCATATGAATTTTTAGCATCACCTGCAGCTGTGGCTTTAGGAATGAATAAAGAAGATGTGAAAGCCCGTATATTAAGATATTCACATCAAACTACAGCGGTTCATTATACAAAAATGATTATTGCATTAATTGGTTCTGGAATCGATCCAAGGAAGGATATATTTAAAGGTCAAACAAAAAATTATGTGGATATTGTAAGAGCACATCAAATGAAAGAAGGGTCATATAAAGGTCAATTTATTATAAGTGACAGTGATAAAAATAACATTGAATCACTATCCTATGCAATTATTGCCCTTGATATGGCGGATGCATCATATGATAAAGAAAGTGCAGTAAAAGCATTAATAAAATTAATTGAGACACCATATAAGAAAAAGAATATGCCAGGATATGATGAAGTGAAATCGGAAGCAGTAGCTTTAACAGCTTTTGCAAATCATAAGAATATACAAGGGGTCAATGAAAAAATAAATGAGATTATAGCTTATTTAAAGAACAAACAAAATGATGATGGCGGTTTTGAATTAGGTGGAGGATATTTTAAAAACAGTCCAATTGCCACAGGAACGGTTATTCAAGCTCTTGTTGCCAATGGTGTAAACCCTCTTTATTCAAAAGAATGGATAAAAAATAGAAAAACTGTTTTAGATAGCATACTAAAAAGTAAATATATCGGTGAGAATGAAAAAGCTTTTGCTAAGTCTGAAGGAGGAGGGTTTGACTATACGGCCACTTATCATGCCTTTGCAGCTTTTGCTGATATGTATTCCAATGAATCCATGTTTGAAAAACTGGCAATCAAATATGAGGGAAATACGAATATAGGAGATATGTCAAAAATTTTAATACTAAAGCCAGAAATGAACAAGTTATTGATAGGACAATCACTTAAACTGCAAGTAGCTGTATTTGATAACCAATATAATTGGATAGAAAAGCCTTCTATCATATGGACATCTTCTGATGAAACTATAGGAAGTGTGGAAGCTGGACTGATTACAACTAAAAAGGCAGGAGAAGTAATTATTACAGCTACTATTAAAGATACGGATATTAAAGCCAGTACAAAAATCACTATAGAAGATTCAGAAATTAAAAATATAGAAATTAAGTGCAATAAAGATAAAATTAGAGTGGGAGATTTACTAGAATTAAAAGCCCAAGGTTTTAATAAAATAAATAATCCAATTGAAGGGTTAATCTTTAATTGGGAAGTGGACCATGAGAGTGTTGCAAAGGTACATAAGGAAGAAGGGAAAACCTACCTTCAACCTCTATCTAAAGGAAAGGTAGTTTTAAAAGCAACATTAAAAGACAATCCCAATATGAAACATGAGATAGCACTAGAGGTTATAGAGAAAAAATCAGTGAAAGTAAAGGTAAGGGTAGAAGGAAGTAAAAATAACATTATACCAGAGATTGAGTTAGAAGTAGATAACTTTGATATGGGTATATATGGAGATGGAAGATGCCTTGTAAAAGAAAATCCAACAGCTATGAATGCATTGATTGCAGCACTACAAAAAAATAACATAGACTGTACGGACAAAGAAAAATTTGATGCAGGAAGTGAATTATCAAGGCTAAAAAATATCAATGGATTAAAGGAATTTGGTGCAGGAGCAAATAGTGGTTGGATGTATTATCTAAATGATCATTATGTAAATGATTATTTTATTAATACCGCAATTAATGATGGTGATCATATCTGTGTATATTATGTAGAAGACTATGAAAATTTTACATATTCCTACTTTGATAAAAATGAAATCATTGTTAAACCAAATGAGAATTTTACATTGCAACTAAAAGGTAGATCAAGTTCTGGTTCCGATACAAATATAGAAAAAGCAAGTATTGAGTATAAAGAAGTAAATGAAAAAGTATTTAAAAAAGATTTAAATAAAATGACAAATGCTGAAGGAAAGGTCACTCTAAATTTTGAAAAAGAAGGAGAATATGTCATAAGTGCCACAAGAAGCAAAGAAGGAGTTATCAATATTAGTAGACCCTATTGTAAGGTAAAGGTCACTAATAATATAGCCAGTAATTTATTTGAAATGAATATACTAAATGATAATGATTTGTCAAAGGGAGAAGAAACAAGATTACAAATTCAAGTGAAAAATAAAACAGAACAATCTAGCAATATGCTTTGTAAAATTCAATTATGTGATGAAAACAATAAAGTATTAAAAACAGCTAGTGCACAAAGGATTTTAGAAGGTAAGGAATTGATAATTTTATCTCCAGGATTTGCAGTACCTAAAGATGGAGCATATAAGATTAAAATATTCTTATCAAGTAGAGAAGAAATAGATTTATTCAAACCAACTCGTATTATTAATATAGACTAAAGGGGAGAATCGTATGAAAATCAGAAAAAGAGGTAGGTGCTCTAGTATTGTATTAAGCTTCGTTTTGCTTATGACAGCTCCACTAAACATAGCTTATGCAGATAAATCCTTACCAATAAAATATGATTTAAGAAAAGAAAATAGAGTAACAGAAGTTAAAGATCAAGGAAAGATTAATGGATGTTGGGCTTTTGCAGCCCTTTCTTCCCTTGAATCTAGTATAAAGACTAGGGAAAATAAAAATGTAGATTTTTCAGAAAATAATATGCTAACTCACCATGGATTTGATTTAAAATCCACAGATGGAGGAAATATATATATGGCAACGGCTTATTTAGCTAGCCACAAAGGCCCAGTACTAGAAAAAAAAGATCCCTATCCATCCTATGGAAATCCCATAAATAGAGGAATAATGAAAGCCGATTATCATGTTCAAGATGTAATATTTATACCTAAAAGAAGTGATTTTAAAGATAATCATAAGATTAAAAAGGCTGTTATGGATTATGGTGGAGTGTATACTAATTTAAAATGGGATGATGCCCATTACAGCTCCGAGAAAAAATCCTATAATAACAATACTTTAAGAGGTTACGATCATACAGTGGCTATTGTAGGATGGGACGATGATTATTCAAAAGACAATTTTAAAAACAAGGATCATATTGGAAATGGAGCTTTCATTTGCAAGAACAGTTGGGGTAATCAATGGGCAGAAAATGGATATTTTTATATTTCTTATTATGACTTCAATATGGGAAAGACGGAAAATGGAGTGTTTTTAAGTAATGAGCATCAAGAGTATGATAATATCTATCAATATGATGAACTAGGACAAACAAATGAATATGGATTTTCATTGGATACGGCTTGGTTTTCTAATGTTTTTCAATGTGAGGGAAATGAAAAATTAAGTGGAGTAAGTTTTTATACAACTGGAGAAGATTCAACTTATGAAATATGGATTTCTAGGGATTTTAATAATATAGATTCATTTAAAAATAAGGAAAAAGTAAAGAGTGGAAAAATTCATCACATGGGATATCATACGGTAGAGTTAGATGAAATTGATTTAAATCCAAAGGAAAAATTTGCTGTCATGGTAAAGATAACTACAAGAGGAAGTAAAAATCCTGTTGCCATTGAAAGTCCAAAGGGAAAGTATGCAAGTAAAGCAAAGGCAAAGAAAAACCAAAGTTTTATTAGTAGTAATGGAGAACAATGGACAGATTTAACTAAGTATGAACAAAATACTAATGTTTGTTTAAAGGCATTTACAAAGAGTGAAAAAATAATTCTAAAAGAAAATGATTTAAAAATAGAGCAGATAGAAAAACAAAACTTTTCCAATGGAGAAGAGGCTTTTGTAAAAGTAAACATAAAAAATGAAGGAAGCAAAGGACAAAAGATTGCCCTAATGGTTGGTTTATATGATGAAAACAATAAAATGATAAATCACAGCTATATGAATGAAGAAATAAAACCAACAAAAGAAATAAAATTATCCGCTTCTGTATTAGTACCAGAGACAGGTAAATATACAGTAAGAGGATTTGTATGGGATGATTCAGATAATGGTATTTCTTATATGAAAGATCCTATAGAGTTGAATATACAGTAGAGGAGATTAGAATATTATGAAAAGAAAAATAGGTAGTATTTTATTATCGCTGTTATTCGTATTATCCTTTACATTGACTTCCTTTGCACAAATTGATTTCAAGATTAATGTAAATGAAGGAAATATAAAAATCAATGGAACAACAGATTGTAACAAAGAACCTGTTGTGGTACAAATAAACGATGGGAAGAAAAAAGTTTATTTTGATCAAGGATTAACAGATGATAATGGCAATTTTAAATTCCAAACCCAGTTAGAATCAAATAAAGATTATAATGGATATTTTTTAACAGAGGGAGAAAAACAAAATTTCATATTAAAGACGGAAAAAGAAGAAGGACCAATTATAGAAGAAAAGACGAATGAAGAAAAGATTAAAGAGGCAATAAATGAATTAAGAAGTTATTATTCTAAAGATGATGAATTTACATTTAGAGAAGCAATAGGATATAGATATGCAAGTAAGAATGAAAAAGATATAGATATAATAAAGAAAAAATATAAAATAACACAAATGGCTGAAGAAGATATGAAAGCCAGCGATTATGCAGGAAACATTATAGGATTGATTGGAGCAAAAGAAAATCCAAGAGATTATAAGGGCAAAAATTATGTAAAAGTATTAGCAGATTCTCAAGATGAACAAGGTAAGTTTATTCTTCATCAAGGGGATGATAGTGCAACAACAGTTGCCTTTAGTATATTAGCACTAGATATGGCAGATGCAGACTATGATGTGAATAAAGCAACAAAAGCATTAAGGAGTTACCAGAAGGAAAATGGTAGCTTTGGAGATATGGATTACACAGCCATGTCCATTATGGCACTTGGCAAACATAGAGAAATACAAGGTGTAAATGATTCCATTAATGATGGAGTTGAATATATTAAAAATACATTGAGTGGAAAAGAAAATGCGTGTACAATTTCTGCTGTGATACAAGGACTTGTAGCAGTAGGAATAGATCCTTTATCTAAGGAGTATGAAAAAAATGAAAAAAATATATTAGATAGATTACTTGATTTCAAAGAAGATAATGGATTTGGAGATGAAAAATCAACAGAACAAGCATTTATGGCATTAGCAGATCTATACAAAGGAAGATCCATGTATAATGCCCTTAGAATCGAGTATGTAGATCCAATAAAGGCAAGTAAAATTCAAATACAAGAATTAGCAAGTAAAATAATCAAAGAAAATACAATGATAGATCTTTCAGCTAAAGTTTTTGATAAAAATAATAAAGAGATTATGACACAGGGTATACTTTGGGAAAGTTCAGATGAAAATATTGCCAGTATCGATACAGATGGAGGCGTCATAGGAAAGAAAGCTGGAAAGGTTATGATTACAGCAAAAGTAGTAGGTAATGAAAGTGTACAAGATACAATTGAGTTAAATATAGAACAAATGCTTATGAAGAATTTTGAAATACAGAAGATGAAAGAACAAGTCTTTAAGAATGGAGATACAGCAAAAGTCATTGTAAGAGTGAAAAACATAAGTGGAGAAATGAAAAAAGCAACATTAATTCTGGCTTTATACAATAAAACGAATGGTAAGATGATCAATTATAAGGCTGTAGAGGAAGAACTTAAAGCAGGAGAAAATAGGGATATAAGTGAGAGTTTACATATTCCAGTGGATGGAACCTATGAGTTAAAAGCTTTTGTATGGGATACTTTAGAGAAACAAAATGTTCTCTTAAAAGATCCTGTTAGTGCAAAGGTTAGAAAATAGTAATATACAGCTTCTCTGATTTAATAGAGAAGCTGTCAAATTCGAATATAACATTTAATTTAAAAGGAGGGACACTATGAAAAAAGTACTATTGGCAATTTTGCTTGTTATTGCAATGACAATACCTTCTTTTGCACAAATAGAAATAAAAAGTACAGTTGAAGGAGAATCTGTTACAATAGATGGAATGTGTAATTATAAAGAAGTACCTGTTTCAATACAAGTGTTTAATAGCGATAAAGTTAGTTATATCAATCAAGGAAATACAGATAAAGATGGAAAATTTAGGGTTTCTTTTTCGTTAAATCAAGGAGCAGAATATAAGGGAACTATTAATATTAATGAAGAGAAAGAAGAATTTTCTCTAGTTATTAAGAATAAAGAAGTAGACCCTATAGGTCCTGAAAATAAACCAACTGTTACTATTACAATAGAAGGATACAAAGGAACTATATTATCAGATAAAGTAATAGAAATAAAGGAGGGCGATAATTTATATGCTGTCACAAAGAGAGCTGTTGGTGGTAAAATCCATAAGAAACCAGATGGTTTTGTAGATAGTATATATGGACAAGGAACACGGGATAAAGGGCCGTACAGCGGTTGGATGGTTCATGTTAATAATAAGCAAATTGGCACGGCAGCAGAAAATTATGATTTAAAAGGTGGAGAAAGAATATACTGGTTCTACACATTAGACTATAGGACAGATAAGAGAAATAAACATAAAGCAAATGTTGGAATAAAAGATGAAGTACAAAATCAAATTGATGTAGCAAAAAATATTTTAGATAATAAAAATGCAAATGAAAAGGATATTGCAAAGGCAATAAAAGATGTATCTTCTAAATTGAATGAAAAGGCACAAAAGGTCAATTCAGAAAAGGATGCTAAAGATTTTGTAAAAGATGTGAAAAATATGTCACAAGTAATGAAGAAGGCTGTAGATAAAATTAAGACAGAAAAAGGTGCAAAGGATTTAGCAAGTGAAAATATAAATGTAGTGAAGACATTAATAAAATCTGCTGAGAAATTAAAGAAAGATAGTGATAAAAAACAGCTTAGTGAGGCAGTAGTAGAAAATATGGAAATAACCCTTAAAGCAATGGATAAAATCAAGGGTAAAGACGTAAGTAAAGTTGCAGGAGATGTTATTGAATCTGCAGGAAGCCTAATAAACAAATTAGGGAAAGAAAATGCTAAAGAAATAAAAGAAAAAGCAGTACAGACGGCGCAAAAAGCAGTAGAAAAGGCTAGTACGCAAAAAATTGAAAAAGATCAATTAAAGATAGCTGAAAAGAAAGTAATTGCAAAAATTGATGGAAATAAGGTGAAAGATTTAGGAAAGGCAGCAGTAAATACAGTAAAAGATATGAAAGAAAAACTAAAGAATAACAATATTGAAAGCCCTAAAGAATTTGAAGCAAAATTAACAATAGAAGTAGTTAATATGGGAAAAGAAGAAATAGAAACAAATCTACCTTCAAATGTGATGGAAACTTTAAGAGAAAATGGAATTAAAAAAGTAACCATTAAAACAGAGGTAGCAGAATTTAATGTAACAGAGAAAACTTTTGGAGACAAAGGAATGGATAAAGAAATATCTCTTAGTGCAAAAAAAATAGATAGAAATGACCTATCTGCCCTTGCAAGGTACAAAGTTCCAAAGGGTAGTCCAATAGTAGATTTAAATGCAAGAGTTGGACAAAAAAAAGTATCTAATTTTGAAGAACCAATAGAAATTAGGATTCCATATGAAGAAAAAGTAGAAGAGGAAAAGGAAGTAAAGGTATTCTTCTTAAATGATAATGGTAAGATAGAAGAAGTTGGAGGAAAATATGACTCTGTAACAAAAACGATAAGATTTAGAACAAGTCACTTTAGTAAATACTTTGCTAAACAAGTAGATAAATTAACTAAAAAGGTATTTACTGACCTTAAAGGCTACCCTTGGGCAAAGGAAGCCATTGAGACTATGGCATCTGAAGGGGTTATAAATGGTCGTACAGACAAAAGGTTTGATCCTGCTGCAAATATTACAAGGGCAGAATTTGCCACATTAGTTACTAAGATGATGGCATATTCTACTGAAAATATGAATGTACCATTTGAAGATGTAGCTAAAGAAGCTTGGTACTATAATTATGTAGGTGCAGCATATAAACATGGTTTAATCAATGGTAGAAGTGAAATCTCATTTGATCCAAATGGAAAGATTACAAGACAAGAAATGGCAGTAATTGTTGCAAAAGTCCTTGAGAAAAAAGGATATAAAAGGGTAAGTTTAGATAAACTAAGTATATTTAAAGATATTGAAAGTGTATCACCATGGGCAAAGGACTCTGTAAGCCTATGTGCAAAAGAAAAAATCATAAGTGGTATGGGAGATGGATTGTTTGCTCCAAAGGAAAATGCAAATAGAGCTCAAGCTGCTGTAATACTTTACAAATTACATAATTTGGTTGTAAAATAAAGAAAGATGAAAACTGCTAATGACTATTAGCAGTTTTTATTTTAATAGTTAATTTTCTCTGATTTATTTTTTATAAACCAGTTTTATGTGTGCCTATTTCAGAAAAATATATTGAAAATCTTTTCCACCCAAGTCCTTGTCACAAGGGAAAGTGTGAATCTTCGTAGATAGGTTCATGAGTCATGTTCAAGTATCATAGGATGTTGTGACGTTCCTCAATCCCAAAAATTTTCAATATATTTTCCCTTATAGGAAAGTTACTATATAAAACAATTTTAAAACCACAAAATCTATACCTAAATGAAAATAGAATAAATAATAAAATCTAAAATATTAACTTGAAAAATTATAAAAATAAGCTAAATGGAAATAATAAAATAGTAGAATATGTTAGGAGAACTTTTATGAAAGATGAACTTTTGGCCGAAATTAATGAAAAGGTCTCAAAGCTATCTAATGATATGGAAAAGGCTAAAATTGGAAAATATGTTGAAATGATGGAAAATCCTAGGCGAATTTTGTATATAAATTTTATGATTGGCTTGGCAAGGGGACTTGGAACAGCCATAGGATTGACAGTTTTAGCAGCTCTAACCCTCTATATCTTGTATCAATTTGTGGATTTGCCATTGATAGGAAGTTACATAGCTAAGTTGATAGAAATAATAGAAAATTATAAATAAGGAGATAAAAATGGACAGAGATAAATTATCTTATTTTAAGAAGAAACTCATAAAAGAAAGGGAAAATGCTATAAATACTGTAGAATTGTCTAATAAAAATGAAAACAATGAGGGCCTAAAGGATTATAATTATGAATTATCATCCTATGACAATCATCCTGCAGATATGGGTACAGAAACCTTTCAAATGGAAATGAATATGTGTTTAAAAGATGATGAAAAGCTATATATAAGGGATATTAATAATGCACTAGAAAGAATAGAAAAGGGCACTTATGGAACTTGTTTTATGTGTAATAAACCGATTGAAAAAGAAAGATTAGAATTTATGCCAACGGCTATAAATTGTATAAATTGTGAAAAGGAAGAAGGGTTAGAACTTAATGAAATTTTGCAAACTCGCCCTGTGGAAGAGGATGTATTAGGAGTACCCTTTGGTGAAAGTTCTTTAGAAAAGGCTAACATTAATGGCTTTGATGGAGAAGATGCCCTTCAAGAAGTTAATAGAAACAACCGGACTAAGCATGAATCCCTAGATTGGTATGATAATAATTATGATAGGACTATATCTGGAGTAGTTGAAGAAGTAGATAAAATAAGTGAATCCTACTATGAAGAGCAAAAGTGAAGCCTGTGCTTCACTTTTTTATTTGAATATGCCTAAAACAGTTGAAATTGTGATATAATCAGAGAGATGGCATTTTAAGGAGGTAGCTTATGAACTATATAATTATAATAGGAATAATTTTAATAGACCAGTTTACTAAATATTTAACTCAAGCCAATATGAGTGTAAATGAGACCATACCGATTATCAATAATATATTTCATCTAACCTATGTACAAAATCCAGGTGCAGCCTTTGGAATACTTAGAAATCAGAAATGGTTTTTTGTAGTAGTAACTATTGTAGTTTTAGGTGGAGTGTTTATATATTCTGTAAAACACAAGAATATGCATAAGATTATGAATGTAAGTTTAAGTTTAATAGTAGCTGGAGCTATAGGAAATTTCATAGATAGGGTAAGGTTAGATTATGTAATTGATTTTTTTGACTTTAGAATATGGCCCGTATTTAATATAGCAGATATTAGTATAGTAGTGGGAGCCATATTATTATCCTATTATTTAATAAAGTATGATGAAGAACATTAGAAAGGAAGATATATTTGGACCTAGAAATATTTAGTGTACAAAATGAAGATTCGAAAAAGAGATTAGATGCATATATTTCTTCTAAATTAGAAAATGAATCAAGAAATTATATTCAAAAACTTATACAAGATGGAAATGTATCTGTAGGTGGCAAGGTTGAAACTTCTAAAAAATATAAGGTAAAAGGTGGAGATAGTATAGAAGTATCTATTCCAGAACCTGAAATATTAAAAGTAGAAGCACAAGATATTCCTATTGAAATAGTATATGAAGATGATCAGGTGGTGGTAGTAAATAAACCTAGAGATATGGTAGTTCATCCAGCACCAGGTCATAAGGATGGCACTTTAGTTAATGCCCTACTTTATCATTGTGAATATTTATCATCTATAAATGGAATTATAAGGCCTGGAATTGTACATAGGATAGATAAGGATACAAGTGGACTTTTGATGGTGGCCAAAAATAATTTTTCCCATAATTTTTTAGCTGAGCAATTAAAAGACCATTCCATAACAAGAAAATATATGGCTATAGTACATGGAAATATAAAGGAAAACAGGGGAACTATAGAAGCACCTATAGGAAGACATCCTGTAGATAGATTGAAAAGATGGGTTGTTACAAAAAATAGTAAACATGCCATAACCCATTTTAAGGTAGTGGAGAGATTTGGTGATTATACATTAATAGAAGCCCAATTAGAGACAGGAAGAACCCACCAAATTAGAGTTCACATGGCCTACATTAAACATCCCCTTATTGGAGATCCTTTATATGGCGTCAAAAAGGAAAAAATTAATATAGTGGGACAAGCTTTACACGCCAAAACACTAGGATTTATACATCCTAAAACTAAAGAATATTTAGAATTTGATTCCCAGTTACCTGAATATTTTTCTCATATATTAGAAAAATTAAGAAATAGTAAAAAATAGAGGTGAAAATATGAGTTATAAAGCTAAAATTCTAGATGAAAAAGCAATACAAAGGGCTACCACAAGAATAGCCCATGAAATTATTGAAAAAAATAAGGGGATTGAAAATATAGTTATAGTAGGCATTAAAACTAGAGGGGTTCCATTTGCTAAGAGAATAGCAAAAAAGATAGAGGAAATTGAAGGACAAAAGGTAGATTTAGGAAGTATAGATATAACTCTATATAGGGATGATCTTACAAAGGTGAGTGACAATCCTATTGTTAATAGCAATAATATAGAATGTAATATTAATGAAAAAGTTGTCGTATTAGTAGATGATGTTCTTTATACGGGGAGAACTGTAAGGGCTGCCATGGATGCCATTATGGATGTAGGAAGACCTAAAAGTATACAATTGGCCATATTAATAGATAGAGGTCACAGGGAACTACCCATAAGGGCTGATTATGTTGGTAAAAATGTACCAACATCTAATGAAGAAATTATAAAAGTAAAATTTGAAGAGACAGATGGATCTAATATAGTAGTTATAAAATAAAATAGTCACTTTTTAGTGACTATTTTATTTTTGAATATGTTTTTATTTGTTTTTTTCTAATATTTCATATAAATCCTCTCGAGGAGTTATATATAAGGTGTTATAATCATCGTATATAACCATGCCCAGTTTAGCTCCACTAGGCTTTTTTACATTCTTAATTAAAGTATAATCTACAGGAACTTTGCTAGATAACTTACCTTTACTATGAAAGGCAGCAAGCTCTGCAGCTTCCTTTATGGTACTTTCAGGAACTTCCCTACCCTTAGTACTTATTATTACATGGGACCCGGGAATATCCTTTGTGTGGAACCATAGATCCTTCTTAGAAGAAAACTTTAAAGTTAAATAGTCATTTTGCTTATTATTTTTTCCCACATATATAGTGAAACCATCAGAAGATAGAAAGCTAAGAAATTCCATTTTATGTTCCTTTTTTTTCTTAGGAATATTTCTTCTTTTAAGGTATCCTTCTTCCATTAGTTCTAATCTTAATTCTTCTAATTCATTCATAGATCTAATTATTTCTAAGGAATGACTAACTTGTTCAAAGTATTTTATTTCATGTTGAGTTTCTTCTAATTGATTGAGAATTTCCCTCTTAGCCGTTTTAGATTTATTATATTTTTTATAATATTTCTGAGCATTTTGAGAAGGAGATAATTTCTTATCTAAATCAATGGTCATATATTCTCCATCTGGGCTATAATAGTTTAAAAGATGAACCTGCTTTTCCCCTTCTTTTATCTGATATAAGTTTGCAGTAAGGAGCTCTCCATAGATTTTATATTTTTCCGAATCTACAGCAGTATTAAATTCTTTATTTAATTTTTTTTCCTTTTTAATAAGTTTGCTTAAATTAGTATTTACAACTTTTCTCATACTACTAGATTTTTGTTTTAATCTATCTAATATATCCTTTTGGGAATAAAAATATTCTAACATGGAGCTAATACTATGTAGTTTATCTATCCTATAGGATTTTTCGTCCATAAACTCACTAATCACATTAAAATCAATAATTTCTTTTTCATGAAAGGATCTTATTATATGGGGAATGAAATTTTCATTACTAATAATATTCTTAAGTTTAATAAGTGTATTTGTTAATAAATCTATTTCCTCATTATTTAAGTCAGTGACATTTTTGTTATAATCTAAATTAGCCATATGACATATACCCTTAGCAGAACTAGGACTTATTCCCTGAAAATGAGTATAGATATATTTGAATAGGGGTAAATCTAACTCTTCATCTTTCCTATTAATTCTTATAACTAAATTATTTAAAAGATTAGTTTTATCTTGAGAAGGAGGAAGAATATATTCTTTTGCTGGTAAAACTTCCCTATGTCTGTTTATATCAGATGGGATTCTCTTAATACTATCTATTATTATGTTACTTTCCTTATCTATTAAGATAATATTACTGTGTCTACCCATAATTTCTATTATGAGTCTTTTGATTTTCATATCACCTAGTTCGTCATAGGATTCAAAATCTATATATACAATTCTCTCCATATCCTTTTGGCTAATATGAAGGATTTTACTACCTTGTAGATGCTTTCTCATGAGCATACAAAACATGGGAGGAGATTTTGGATTTTCCTTTTGTATATTAGTAAAATGTAATCGAGGGTATTTACTTGTGGCGGATATTAATAATTTATATTTATTCTTAAAAGCTCTTATATTAAGAATTATTTCATCTGCCTCTGGTTGATATATTTTATCTATTCTTGAATTTATTAAAGCAGATTTCAATTCACTACATATTGCAGAAACTGTAATACCGTCAAAGGGCATAATGTAACCTCCATTTTCATAATTTATCCATAAAGTATAACACTTTTTTCAAAATATTAAAAGATTGTATATGAAATTTCAATTATTAGAAAAATATATTAATGGTATAATTAGTGTAAAGAAGAATATAGTAAATATACATTAGGTATATGAAAAAAATAAATTAGCCAGAGATCTGAGGGATTTGGATTATTTTCAAGGCATGGTAAGTGAGCGTATTAAACATATGTAAACGACTCCATAACGAAGAAAATAATTCAAATAACCAGTGAAATGACTAATTTATTTTTTGAATATGCCTTATATTTTAAAGGTAAAAATGATATAATGTAGTATTGTGAGAAGTATTATACAAGTACCTTATGGAAGGATGAATAAACTATGATTAAAAGTATGACCGGATTTGGAAGAGGTGAAAATGCAGATAATAATAGGCAATTCACTGTTGAGATAAAAACTGTAAATCACAGATATAATGATATTGTAGTACGTATGCCTAAAAAGTTAAATTATCTAGAAGAGAATATAAAGAAATTAGTAAAGGAAAAAATTAATAGGGGTAGGGTAGAAATATACGTGTCCCTTGAAAATGTAGGACAATCAGAAGTGAACATAAGTTTAAATAAGGAATTAGCAGGAGGATACATAGAAGTATTAAGGACCTTATCAAAGGAATTTGAAATAATAGATGATATATCGGCTACTTTTGTATCTAAATTTCCAGAAGTGGTTAAAATTGAAGATAAGGAAGAAGATCAAGAAGAAATTTGGAATTGTCTAAAGGTAAGTGTAATAGGTGCGCTGGATCAACTAGTGAACATGAGACTAAAAGAAGGTGAAAAATTAGCACTAGATATTGAAAAAAGATGTTATACTATTAATAATGTGGTAGAAGAAATAAAATCACGTTCACCAAAAATTGTAGAAGAACACAGAGACAAATTGAGACAAAGAATAGAAGATATGCTAGGGGAAAACTATGAAATAGATGAACAGAGATTAGCTGTTGAAGTGGCTTATATGGCAGATAAGAGTAATATAACAGAAGAGATTGTAAGATTGAAAAGTCATATAGAACAATTAAATAATTCACTAAAATCAACTGGTTCTATAGGTAGAAAATTAGATTTTCTTATTCAAGAGATGAATCGTGAAATTAATACTATAGGTTCTAAAACTAATGATTTAGAAGTTACAAACTATGTTGTAGATGTTAAAAGTGAACTTGAAAAGATAAGAGAACAAGTGCAAAATATTGAATAAGGGGGGTACATATGAATATTAAGCTTATTAATATTGGATTTGGAAATATAGTATCTGCAAATAGAATAATAGCCATTGTAAGCCCTGAATCAGCACCAATAAAACGAGTTATTCAAGAGGCAAGAGATAGAGGTATGCTTATAGATGCCACCTATGGAAGAAGGACAAGGGCTGTCATAATAACAGATAGTGACCACATAATATTGTCTGCTGTTCAACCAGAAACTGTGGCCCATAGATTAGTAAACAAAGAAGAACATTCAAAGGATTGCACAGACTAGAAAGTAGTTAAAAGGAGATGAAACATGAGAACGGGACAACTAATAGTCATATCGGGACCCTCTGGCGCGGGAAAAGGTACGGTATGTAAGAAACTATTAACTGAAATAGAAAATTTGAAAATATCTGTTTCTGCAACTACGAGAAATCCTCGTGAAGGAGAAGTAGATGGTATAAATTATCATTTTACTAAAAAAGAAGTATTCTTAAAGGAAATAGAGGAAGATAAATTTTTAGAACATGCAAAAGTATATGATAATTATTATGGAACTCCTAGGGAATATGTAATGAAAGAAACCCAAAAGGGCAACAATGTATTATTAGAGATTGATATACAAGGTGCCTTGCAGGTGAAAGAAAAATATCCAGAGGGAGTATTTATATTCATATTGCCACCTTCTATGCAAGAATTAAAAAACAGAATAGTTGGTAGGGGAACTGAAACGGCAGAAGCCATAGAAAAGAGATTTAAAAGCGCCTATGAAGAAATTCAGTATGTTGAAAAATATGACTATTGTGTAATAAACGATGAAGTAGAGTTGGCAGTTGAAAGAATAAAGGCTATAGTTACTGCAGAAACTTGTAAGGTTAAGCATGATATAGAAGAAATTATAGATAAATTTAGGGAGGAATACATATGTTAAATCCATCAATAAATGACCTAATGTCAAAGGTAGACAGCAGATATACATTAGTGGTAGCTGCATCTAAAAGAGCTAGAGAAATAATAGAAGGTGAAGAAAGCTTAATTAGGGTAGATTCTAATAAGCCTGTTACCATAGCAACTCATGAGATTGCACAAGATAAAGTTCACTATGAAAGAGACGAGAGTGACCTGTAAAGGAGTAGAATTTCTACTCCTTTATTTTTAGATTAAAGAAAATATGTGAAAGAGGGTGATCTAATATGAAGTTATTTGCAAATTTAATAGTTAATAATAAAAGCAAGAATACAGATATGGAATATACTTATGAAATACCAGACCATCTAGCTCATATAGTACAAAGGGGTTCTAAGGTAATAGTTCCCTTTGGAAAAAGAAATAATATTATAGAGGCATATGTAATTAATACATATGAAAGTAAAGAAGCACCCTTTGAAAATACTAAGAAAATAAAAGATTTAGTACAAGAAGATAGTATTTTGACAAAGGAATTAATAGATCTTTGTAAATGGATGAAAGAAAAGTATTTATGCACTCATATGGAAGCTATAGGATGTGTAATTCCAAGGGGGTCTTCTTTTAAGACAAAAAAAGAAATTGAACTAAATGGGCAAAATTATATTGAATATAATACAAATTCTAAAATTGAGGAACATATTATTCATTACCTTAAAGAAAAGGGTAAGAGTACATATGCTAATTTAATTAAAAATATAAAATACAAGAGTATATATGAGCCATTAAAGAGATTGGAAAATAGAAAAATAATAACCATAACAGAAAAGTTAATAAGAGAAGTGAAAGAACTAAGTACTAAAATTGTGGAAATACAAGATATAAACTATGAAAATTTAAATAAAAGGGCCAAAAAGCAAATAGAAATAATGGACTATCTAAAGGTCCATAAAAGGGATACATTAAGTAATTTAAGAAAATCCTTAGATCTATCTAGTAATGGGCCCATAAATAGTTTGATTGAAAAAAAATTAATAAGAATATACGAAGAACGGACCTTTAGAAGCACTTATGGTCACATAGATAAGGTTAAAAGGCAGGTAAATTTAACAGAAGAACAAAATAGAGCTATTAATAGAATAGAGCCTTTTTTGAATAAAGAAGAATACAAAACCTTTTTAATTCATGGAGTTACTGGAAGTGGCAAGACAGAAGTTTATGTAGATTTAATAAACCGGGTCCTAAAAGAAGGTAAAGAGGCTATTATTTTAGTTCCTGAAATATCCCTAGCTACTCAGATGATAAGAAGGATAAAGGGTGTATTTGGAAATATAGTAGGTATACTACATAGTAAATTGTCTTTAGGGGAAAGATTTGATGAGTGGGAGAAAATAAGAAAAGGTCATGTGAAGATTGTAATTGGAGCAAGAAGTGCCATATTTAGTCCATTTAAAAACTTAGGAATAATAATAATAGATGAAGAACATGAATATAGCTACAAATCAGAAAATAGACCTAGATATCATGCCATAGAAGTGGCTAAGTTTAGAGCTATAAAAAACCAATGTCCCTTGATTTTAGGTTCAGCTACCCCATCTATAGAAGCTTATCATAAGGCTGTTAATAGGGAGTATGAAAAAATAGAATTAATTAGCAGATATAATAAAAATCCATTACCAAAAGTTACAGTGGTGGACATGAGAGAAGAACTGAAAATGGGGAATAAAAATATATTTAGTAAATATTTATATGAGGAATTAAAAACCAATATAAAAAATAAAAAGCAAAGTATTCTGTTTTTAAATAGAAGAGGACACTCTACATTTATATCCTGTAGAAGTTGTGGTTATGTACTTAAATGTCCCAAGTGTGACGTATCCCTTACATACCATTCAAAAATAGGTGGGGTTACTTGTCATTATTGTGGATTTAAAACTAATCCTCCTAAGATATGCCCAAAATGTACAAGTAAATATATAAAATATTTTGGAGCCGGAACTGAAAAAATAGAAAATATGACTAGAAAATTTTTCCCAACGGCTAAAATAGCTAGGCTAGATTTAGATACCACATCTAAAAAGGGCCACATGGACAAGATACTAGATGATTTTGGAAATGGCCAAATAGACATATTAATAGGTACCCAAATGATTGCTAAGGGACTAGACTTTCCTAATGTGACCCTAGTAGGAGTCATAGCGGCAGACATGAGCTTAAATATTCCTGATTTTAGAGCATCTGAAAGAACTTTTCAATTAATAACTCAGGTGGCAGGAAGAGCAGGACGAGGTCATGAGGTGGGGCGTGTTATAGTACAGACCTATTCCCCAGAGCATTTTGCCCTACAAAATTCTAAAAACCATGATTATATAAGTTTTTATAATGAAGAGATATTAATGAGGAAAGTTACTAATTATCCTCCCTATTGTAATATTGTAAATATAATATTTTCTGGCATTGATGAAAGGGAGATAATAGAAGTAGCACAGGATTTTGCAAATAAAATTAAATTCAATATGAATAATAAAAATATGTCTAGTGAAAATGAAATCTATGGACCTAATCCTGCATTAATATCTAAAGTGAAGCTAAAACATAGATGGCAGCTAATCATTAAAACTGTTGACCAAAACCTAATTAGGGGTATAATAAATTATGTAGATACTAATTTTAGGCGAGATGAAAGAGGTAGAGTGCTAATTAGTATTGATATAAACCCATATAGTATGCTTTAAGGAGGATAAAAATGGCAATAAGAAATATTTTAAAAGATGGAGACCCAACTTTAAGAAAAAAATCTAGAGTTGTACAAAAAATAGGTAAAAGAGAAATTACCTTAATAGAAGATATGATAGATACTATGTATGATGCCAATGGAGTAGGTTTGGCAGCACCTCAGGTAGGAGTATTAAAAAGAATTATAGTAATAGATATAGGTGATGGATTAATAGAGCTTATAAATCCAGAGATTATCCATAGGGAAGAAGAACAAATTGACCAGGAAGGTTGCTTAAGTGTGCCAGGTGTTACAGGTGAAGTAAAGAGGCCTAAGAAGGTGATAGCAAGAGGACTAAATAGATTTGGCGAACTTATAGAGGTTGAAGGAGAAGACTTAATGGCAAGGGCAATTTGCCATGAAATTGACCACTTAGAAGGAATATTATTTATAGATAAAGTGATTAAGTAGGAGGAATTGAATATAGATGAGAATTATATTTATGGGAACACCCGATTTTGCAGTCCCCAGTCTAGATGTGGTAGGAAAGGAACACGAACTATTAGCTGTGGTAACTCAGCCAGATAGACCTAAAGGAAGGGGTAAAAAACTTGCATCACCTCCTGTGAAGGAAAGGGCTCTAGAGTATGGGGCTCAAGTATACCAACCAGAGAGGGTAAGAAATGAAGAGTTTATAAACATAATTAAAGAATATAATCCTGATTGTATTGTAGTAGTAGCCTTTGGTCAAATCTTACCAAAAGAGTTATTAGACATACCAAAGTTTGGGTGTATTAATGTACATGCATCCCTATTGCCTAAGTATAGGGGAGCAGCTCCTATAAACTGGGCTATAATTAATGGAGAAAAAACTACAGGTGTAACTACCATGTATATGGATGTGGGCCTAGATACGGGAGATATGATTTTAAAAAGTGAAGTGGAAATAGGAAATATGACTGCTGGTCAGTTACATGATGTTTTAATGGTGAAAGGGGCAACTCTTTTAAGATCCACTTTAAAGGAGATTAGTGAAAAGAAAGCTCCTAGGGAAAAACAAAGGGATGAAGAAAGTTCTTATGCACCTATTATGGATAAAAAATTAGGTGAAATAGATTGGAATAAAACCAATGAGCATATAAGAAACCTAATAAGGGGAGTTAATCCTTGGCCAAGTGCATATAGTACTTATGATGGAATTAAGTTTAAAATTTGGAATGGTGAACTTCAAGATTTAGATAATGAAAAAGGGAAAAATGGAGAAATCTTAAATGTAAGTGAAGAGGGGATTTTAGTAAAAACTGCTAAAGGTGCCCTTTTAGTAAATGAAATACAATTTCCAAATAGTAAAAGAATGAGAGTAGATGCATATTTAAGGGGAAATGATTTAAAACAGGGAATTATTCTAGGAGAGTAATATGAAGAAAAATGACTCATTATTTATAAAGATGATCTTTTTGATTATGGGAATATTTTTTGCTCTAGGGAGCTTAGCTTTATATTTAATTAATTCTAGTAACCTAGTATTATACAAGATTATTTTGAGTATAATACTAATAATTTCATTTTGCCTTGGTATATTTATCTTAATAACAGCTATTGTTCTTATTCATGTGTTTAAGAAAAAAGATATAGGTAATTTTGAAAAAGTTTATTTAAATAAGAGTATAAGATATGTTTATTTAGGTATATTGAATTTAGCAAATCTGTTAAATATAGATAAAAATAAAATAAGAGGGGTATTTGCTCAAATAAATAATAGGGTTGTATTATCTACAAGAGTAAAAATAGAACCAGAGTATATATTAGTTTTATTACCCCACTGTATTCAAAAGTCTAGTTGTCCCCATAAAGTTACTACTAACATAGAAAATTGCAAAAAATGTGGACAATGTAATATTGATAATATACTTAAATTAAAGGAAAAATATAATGTGAATGTATTTGTATCTACTGGTGGTACTTTGGCTAGGAAAATAATAAAAGAGAACAATCCTAAAGGTATAATAGCAGTTGCTTGTGAAAGGGACTTAAGTGCAGGAATAATGGATGTGAGAAAAATTCCTGTAGTAGGAGTATTGAATGAAAGGCCACAGGGACCTTGTATCAATACAAGGGTAAGTGTTGATAAAATAGAAGATAGCATAAGGTATTTACTTGGGAAGGAGTAGATAATATGTTTTATAGCCCATATTATGGATTTGGACCGGGAATGGGATTTCTTTTAATAGCCATGGTATTTGTTACTTATGCTCAGATGAAGGTTAAAACCACATTTAATAGGTATTTACAAGTGAATAATAAGATAGGTTTCACAGGATATGAGGTGGCTAGAAAAATTTTAGACAGAAATGGCCTTAGGGATGTGCCTGTAGAAATCACACCAGGTCAACTTACAGACCATTATGATCCAAGGACTAAAGTTGTAAGATTATCACCACATGTATATAAGGGAAATACTATTGCATCCATAAGTGTGGCAGCCCATGAATGTGGCCATGCCATACAACATGGAAATGGGTATTTTCCTCTGACCTTAAGAAATGCCATTGCACCTATAGCTAATTTTGGATCTCGATTTGTTTGGATATTAGTTATGGCAGGTTTTGTATTTGGAGCTACAGGTCTTATAGATTTGGGGATTTTATTTTACCTGGCATCAGTTATATTTCAAATTATTACTCTTCCAGTAGAGTTAAATGCCAGTAGCAGAGCCATTGAGCAAATGGATATGAATGGAGTTATAACGGTAAATGAAATTGAACCTTGTAAAAAGGTTTTAAGAGCGGCAGCCCTAACATACATAGGTGCTATGGCTGTGGCAATTGCACAATTATTTAGATTGATTCTACTTAGAAATCAACGTGATTAACAATTTAATGCACCCTTAGGGGTGCATTAAATTGTTAAATAGATTAAAGGGAGGCCGTAATGGATAAGGTAAACGCTAGAAAAATAGCATTAGATATTTTAAATGACATTGAGGACAATAAAGCCTATTCTAATATATCCATAAGAAAACACCTAAGGGATAAAAATATATCTAAAGTAGATAAAAATTTAATTAGGGAATTAGTATATGGCGTATTAGAAAATAAGATATATTTAGATTATGGTATAAGATCCTACTCAAAGATAAGATTAAAAAAAATAGATAAATCTATTTTAAATGTACTTAGAATGTCCTTTTATCAACTTATATATTTAGATAAAATTCCAAAATTTGCTGTGGTAGATGAAGCTGTAAATATGAGCAAAAAAATAAATTTTAGAACAAAGGGTTTTGTTAATGCCCTTCTTAGGAACTTTATAAGAAATGATTTAAAAATAAATTTAGATAAGATTAAAAATGATGAAATAGAATATTTATCTGTAAAATACTCACATCCCCGTTGGATAGTAGAAAGATGGTTAAAGGAATTTGAAAAGGACTTTACTAAAGATTTACTTAAGGCTAACAATGAGACACCAAAATTAACCATAAGAACTAATACATTAAAAGTAGAAAGAAATAACCTAATAAATGAGCTAAAAGATGAAAAAATAAGGGTGACAGAATGTACCCATGTAAATGAAGGATTAGTACTAGAAGGCGTTTCTAATTTAGATAAATTAAAGGCTTTTAAAGAGGGGAAATTTCAAGTACAAGATGAAAGTTCCATGTTAGTAAGTAAAATTTTAAATCCAAAGGCAGGAGATAAAATTTTAGATATATGCTCAGCCCCTGGTGGTAAGGCTACACATATGGCCCAAATAATGAATAATAGGGGACTAATTGTAGCTAGGGACATTCATGAACATAAATTGAAACTTATACATGAGAATGCCAACAGACTAGGAATTAATATAATAAAGACCCAGAAGTGGGATGCCACAAAATTAGATGAATCTCAAGTAAACAAGTACGATAAAGTTTTAGTGGACGCTCCTTGTAGTGGCTTTGGAATAATAAGACGAAAACCTGAACTAAAATATAATAAAACTAGTGAAGATATTGAGAATATATGTGAATTACAACTTGAAATTTTAAACATAGCCTCAAAGTATGTAAAGGCAGGAGGTACATTAGTATATAGCACATGTACCATTGAGAAGATGGAAAATGATTTAGTTGTGGAAGAATTTTTAGGTTCAAATAAGAATTTTATAGTAGAAAAAATTAAAGATGAAATGATACTAGAGTTAGTAGGAAAAAAGGGATTTATAAATTTATATCCTAATATGGGAAAAACAGATGGTTTTTTCATTGCAAAATTAAAAAAAATAACGTAGCTAAATATGTGATATAATAAATTTGCAATATTAAACATATTTCAGTATACATGTGAGGTGAGCAAATGAGATTAGGAGCTTGTACTCATAAGGGTAAAGTAAGGGACTTAAATGAGGATGCTTTTTATGTAACCGAGAATGATATAAAGCTCTTTGCCGTGGCAGATGGCATGGGTGGTCATAATGCAGGAGAAGTGGCCAGTGAGTTAGCTATACATACTATAGCTGAGTATATGAATAAAAATAAAGAGAAAATTGATTCTAAAGAAAGTATATTAGCCCTATTAAAAGAAGCAGTACAAAGGGCAAATGAACATGTTTATGATAAAGCACAAAAAAATACAGGATATAAGGGTATGGGTACTACTTTGACTGTTGCCCTTTTGTTAACTAAGATATATTTAGCCCATGTGGGAGATAGTCGAGCATATCTTATAGAAGAAAAAAAAATTAGTCAAATAACAGATGACCATTCATTAGTGGCTGAATTGGTAAAAAATGGAACTATCACAGAGGATGAAGCCAAGGTTCACCCCCAAAAGAATATGATAACTCGTGCCATTGGAACTGACAAAAAGGTGAAGATAGATCTTTATTCTAGTTCGGCTAAAAAAGGGGACATACTAGTTTTATGTACAGATGGCTTGTCCAATTTAATAGAAGATGGGGAGATTAGGGACACTTTCTTAAAAAGTCCTTCCATTGATCTTGCCTGCAACCAATTAGTTCAGTTGGCCAATAATAGAGGTGGATTAGATAATATAACTGTAATAGCTGTACAGATATAGTAAAAGAGAGGTGAAAAAATGATAGGAAAAGTTTTAGGAGATAGATATGAATTAATAGAAAGAATAGGTGGCGGTGGAATGGCTTTAGTTTATAAGGCCAAATGTAACCTTTTAAATAGATATGTTGCTGTAAAGATATTAAGACCAGAATTTAAAAGTGACGAAGAATTCATCAAATCTTTTAGACAAGAATCCCAATCAGCTGCTAGTTTGTCACATCATAATATTGTAAATATATATGACGTAGGAAAAGAAAATGATACTGATTATATAGTTATGGAATATGTGGAAAATAAGACTTTAAAGCAAATTATTAAAAGTGAAGGTCCATTAAATTCTAACAGAGTAATTAAAATAGGAAAACAAATAGCCTTAGCCCTTGAACATGCCCATGGTAATCATATTATTCATAGGGATATTAAACCCCATAATATTTTAGTAACTTCACAGGATACAGCAAAGGTGACGGATTTTGGAATAGCTAGGGCTGTAACTTCATCTACAATAACAAATGCAGCGAATGTTATTGGATCAGTTCATTATTTTTCTCCAGAGCAGGCTAGAGGAGGGTATGTTTCAGAAAAATCAGATATTTATTCCTTGGGAATAGTTCTTTATGAAATGGCAACGGGTAAATTACCCTTTGAAGGGGAGAAACCTCTTAGTATAGCTTTAAAACACATAAATGAAGAGGTACAAGATCCAAGAAAAATTAATAAAAATATTCCAAAAGCTTTAGCAGATATAATATTGAAGGCAACCCAAAGGGAACAAAGTAAAAGATATGAAAATGCCATGGAATTATATAAGGATTTGGATAAAGCTCAAGAAAAGCCAATGGGAAATTTTGTAGATTTCATGGACAAGGGAGATTCTCCTACCATGGTTATTCCTGCCATAGATGAAAAACAAATTAAAAGTAAAGATAAAAAAAGTAAAAAAGAAAATAATAGATTAATAATATGGTCAGCCCTATTATTAGCCTTTATAAGTGCACTTATGGTAACGGTAGGAGGCCTATATTTAAAGGATATATTATTTGTAAAAGAAGTGAATGTACCCAAGGTAGTAGGAACAAGTGAAGATAGTGCTAAGAAGGAATTATTAAAACTGGGTTTAAAAGCAGAGATAACTAATGAAAGATTTAGTAATGAATATGAAAAGGGCTATGTAATAGAACAAGACCCAAAAGAAGGCATTAAGAGAAAAGAAGGATATCCTGTATCTTTAATAGTTAGTAAGGGAAAGGAATTAGTACAGACCCCTAACTTGATTAATAAAAAACTTGAAAATATTGATATAACTCTGGAAAATGCAAAATTACAAGAGGGTAAAGTAAAGTATAAGTATAGCTCTATGCCCGTAGGTATAATAATGGATCAAGATCCTAGAGGAGGACAAATGGTTGAAATTGATTCTCCTGTTAACCTAGTAGTAAGCCAGGGCGTTCAGACAAAGACCATATTAATGCCTACATTGACAGGAAAGTTTCTTAAAGAGGCTAAAAAGACTATAGAAGCATCTGGTCTTGTATTAGGTAAGGTTGAATATAAGGAAAGTGAAGAAGAAAAGGATATGGTCATATGGCAAAATCTTAAGGGCGGTACGGAAGTAGAAGAAAATCAAGTTGTTAATTTGAGTGTTAGTGAAGGTAGTCCTGTAACCCAACCATCAGAAGAGGATGAGTTTAAGATGAAGTCAATTTCATTTAGATTATTTTATGACCAAGCTAACAATGAAGATTTTAGATTGAAAATAGTTAAAACTCAAAATGGCATACAAAATGTGGTTCATGATAAAATCCACAACAAATCCATGAGCGGTAAAGAGAAAATTACCATTGAAGGAAGAGGAAAAGCCTCTATAGATATATACTTTGACGATGTTCTAATAGCAGATAAACAAATAGATTTTGAAACGGGGAATATAGATGATTAAAGGTATTATTACAAAGGGGATCGGAGGATTTTACTATATACAGGATGAAGATGGTAAAATGTATGAATGTAGGGCTAGGGGCAAGTTTAGAAAGGAAAAAATAACCCCTTTAGTAGGAGATAGGGTAAGCATATCCATATCCTATGATGATAAGGGCATGATTGAAAAAATAGAAAATAGAGAAACTAAATTAATAAGACCTCCTGTTGCAAATGTTGACCAAGCAGTTATAGTATTTGCAGTAAAACGACCTAACCCTAATATTTTGCTATTAGATAGATTTTTAGTAATGGCAGAGCGAGAAAACCTAGATATAGTAATATGTTTTAATAAAGTAGATTTAAGTGAAGAGGAATTAAATAACTTAAAGGAAATCTATGATAAAACAGGATATAAACTGTTGGAAACCAGTACTAAGCTTAATTCTGGTGTAGAGGAGTTTAAACATATATTAAAGGATAAAATTACTGTTTTTGCAGGCCCATCAGGAGTAGGAAAATCCTCTCTTTTAAACGCAACACAACCTAATTTGCAACTAAAAACAGGGGAAATTAGCTTGAAGAATAAAAGGGGGAAACATACTACTAGGCACGTTGAGTTATTGAAACTTGACTTTGGAGGATGGGTTTTAGATACACCAGGATTTAGTTCTCTAGACTTAGATTTTGTTGAAGAATTAGATCTACAATACTATTTTAAGGAATTCGAGCCCTTAATAGGTTCTTGCAAATACACAGGATGTAAGCATATAAATGAACCTGAGTGTGCAATAAAAGAAGCAATTAAAAATGGGAAAATAAGTGAATCTAGGTATAATAATTATGTAAATCTTTTAGATGAAATAGAGAAAAATAGGAGGTATTAAAAATGGTAAAACTTTCACCATCAATTTTATCAGCAAACTTTGCAAATCTTAAAGAGGATATAGAGAAGGTAGAAAAAGCAGGAGTAGACATGTTACATATAGATGTAATGGATGGACAATTTGTACCTAATATAAGTATAGGGCCAGTAGTTCTTAAAAGTGTAAGTAAGATTACAAATCTTGTCTTAGATGTACATCTTATGATAGAAGAACCAGATAGATATATAAAGGAATTTGTAGATGCTGGGGCTCATATTATTACAGTGCATATGGAGGCATGTACACATATACATAGAACTATTCAATTGATAAAATCCTATGGTGTAAAAGCGGGGGTATCCCTAAATCCAGGAACTCCTCTAAATGAACTTGAATATATATTAGATCATGTGGATATGGTTCTTTTAATGTCTGTTAATCCAGGTTTTGGAGGACAAAAATTTATCCCAATAGTTAAAGATAAAATAATAAAACTAAAGAAAATGATAGGGGATAAAGGTCTTAATATAGATATAGAAGTTGATGGAGGAATAAAAGTAGATAATGTGAAGGAAGTTGTAGAGGCAGGAGCAAATGTGATTGTGGCAGGTTCTGCCATATTTGGAGCACATAATATAGAAGAGGCCGTAATGGACTTTAGAAAAAATATATAGGTGAAAAAATGAGATTTTTAATAATTGCAAATGGAACTATTGATGATTTAAACTTTTTGAAAGATCTTATGGATGAAAGTGATTTTGTAATATGTGCTGATGGGGGAGCAAGATATCTTAGTAAAATCTTTAAGATCCCAAACGTAATTGTGGGAGATTTAGATTCTATTGATGAAAAAAGCAGAATTGAGTTTGAAAAAAAGGGTGTTAAGTTTTTCAAATTTCCTCCTAAAAAAGATTTCACAGATATGGAACTAGCAATAAGTTATGCCCTCAATAAGGGGGCAAAGGAAATGATTATAACAGGTGGTATTGGTACTAGAATGGATCATACTATTGCTAATGTGACCTTACTATTGCCCTTGGCTAAAAAAGGTATAAAAGCTAAAATAGTTAATGAAAAAAATGAAATTATGGTTGTTTTAAATAGGGAAGTTATTAATTGTGACAAAAATAAGAATATATCTTTAATTCCCCTTACTAAAAAAGTTGAAGGAATAACATTAAAGGGCTTTGAATACCCTTTATACAAAGAGGATATATTAATGGGATCATCTAGAGGGGTGAGCAATAAGTTAAAAGACTCTAGTGGAATCATAACCATAGAAAAGGGCCATTTGCTACTTACAATATCAGAAGATTAAAATGAAAGTGTAACTAAGGATAAAAGCTTTAGTTACACTTTTTTAATAATTTTAAAATTCTTCACATTCACGAAAGGTATTGAATAATATAATGAATATATGCACAAAATGGGGTGATAAATTGGGAATAGGATTCTATTGAAAAGGCTTCTGGGAATAGTGTTGGCAATGTCTGGAAGTATATTGTTGATCAAATTCATACCTTTAGGAATTTGGTATGGAATTTTAGGAGTTTTATTTATAGTATTGATGCTTTTGGTTTTGAAAATCATATAAGGGGGAAGTAATAATGAAAAGAAAACCATATACCTCTTTGTGGAGACGACTAGATAAGAGATTTTTAGGTAGTGTATTAATTGCTGTAGGAATAGCCACATTAGCCTATATGTTTTTACCAGTCACTGGATGGATAGCTTTAATAGGAATAGTTTTAATTTTCTTAGGATACAAACTGTTTTGTAATTATTAGGTAGTAAAAAAAGCCTACCATATGGCAGACTTTACGAACTATATAGCTCTTTCTACTTTGTTAGAACGAAGGCATCTAGTACACACGCTAACTCTTTTTGGTGATCCATTAACGATAGCTTTTACCTTCTTTATGTTAGCACCCCAAACTCTCCTAGAATGACGGTTTGAGTGACTTACAGCGTTCCCGGAAATTCTTCCCTTTCCACATACTTCACATGCTTTTGACATCTATATAACACCTCCTTAAAGTGATCGTAGCTTAATAGCAAACATCATAATTTTACCACACTATGCCGGGTGTATGCAAGGTATAAGATGAAAATATTTTTATAAAAATATTTTTAATTGTTGAATAGGTTTTTTGTTTAAGATAAAATAAACTATATATATATGATTTAAACATATACTATTTATATATATATATTGTAAAAGGAGGATTTTTATGGGTGCTAAGTTAAGAAATGATTTAGGTAATATCCACATAGATGAACATGTTATTTCAGAAATAATAGGAATGTCTGCCATGGAATGCTATGGTTTAGTTGGCATGGCTTCTAAATCAGCCACCAGTGGATTAACAGAACTTTTAAGAAAAGGAAATATGAGTAAAGGAGTAAGAATAGAATCAGATGGTGATAAGTTAGCTATAGATTTATATATAGTTATTCAATTTGGTACTAGGATATCTATTGTTGCACAAAATGTAATAGACAAGGTAAAATATAATGTAGAAACTATAACAGGATTAAAGGTAGAAAAAGTAAATATAAACGTAAAAGATGTGAGAGTACAAAAGTAATTTAGGGAGGTACTAATTTTGAAAGTTAATTACATAGATGGATTGCAGCTAAAGAATATGGTTGTTAGGGGATGCCAATGTCTAGAGGAAAACAAACAGGTTATAGATGATTTGAATGTGTTTCCTGTGCCTGATGGTGATACAGGAATTAATATGTCCTTAACCATGAATTCTGCAAAGGAAGAAGTGGAAAGGATAATTGATGGAAACGTAGAGGATATAGCAAAGGCTCTTGCTAATGGATCATTAATGGGAGCTAGAGGTAATTCTGGTGTTATACTATCACAAATCTTTAGAGGGTTTTCAAAGGCTTGTAAGGGCAAAGAAACCTTAAGTGCACAAGATTTTGCTAAAGCACTTAAATTGGCGTCAGATACAGCTTATGGTGCTGTTATGAAACCTATAGAAGGGACTATACTTACTATAATAAGAAGTGTCAGCGAAAAGGCAACGGAAATTCAGGAGATAGAAACGGATTTATGTAGAATCCTAGAGAAGGTCATAGAACATGGAGAAGGGGTTTTATTAAAAACACCTGATATGTTAAAGGTTTTAAAAGAAGCTGGTGTGGTAGATGCAGGTGGAAAGGGATTAATGTGTATTTTAAACGGTTTTTACGAGGCATTAACTGGAAAGGTTATAGTAGAAGAGACTGTTAAAAAAGAAAAGAAACATAACATTAAAGTCCATGAAGGTGAATCTATTCAATTTGGGTATTGTACAGAGTTTATAATAAAAGGAGTTAATCCTAGTGTGGAAAATTTAAAGAAGAGAATAATGAACCTAGGAGACTCCATGCTAGTAGTTGGAGATGAAAACCTTGTAAAGGTTCATATACACACAAATAATCCAGGGGTTGTAATAGAAGAAGGGCTAAAATTAGGTCAACTTGTGGATATAAAAATAGACAACATGAGGTATCAACATGAAAATCGATTGGAAAATGAACAATTAAAAAAATATGGTATAATTGCAGTTGCCATGGGAGAGGGAATAGAAAATATATTTAAAGACATAAATGTGGATAAAATTATTGCTGGTGGACAGACCATGAATCCTAGTACTCAAGACATAAAAGAAGCTATAGACAGTATCAATGCAGAGAATATATTTATATTACCTAATAATAGCAACATCATTTTAGCTGCAAACCAGGCTAAAACTTTAAGTGAAAAAAATGTAATAGTTATACCTACAAAAACAATTCCCCAAGGAATAGGAGCTGTAGTGGCATATAATCCAGAAAATGAAGTGGATGTAAATGAGAAAAATATGAATTTGGCCATGAAAGATATTAAAACGGGACAAGTAACTTTTTCTGTGAGGGAGACCACATTTAAAGATAGAGATATTAAAAAAGGAGATATATTAGGCATATCTGATGGAGAAATTATAACAGTAGGTACTGAAATTGAAAATGAATGTTATAATTTATTAAAAAATATAGTTGATGAAGATAGTGAAATAATAACATTATTTTATGGTTCTGATATAGAAAAAGAAAGAGCACAGAGGTTAGCAGAAGAAATAGAACAGGAATTTGAGGACTGTGATGTGGAAGTGTATTATGGTGGACAACCTCTGTATTATTATATATTTTCTGTAGAATAGGAAATGAGCTTAGGCATATTGGAAAAATAAATTAGTCAAGTCCCTGACTAGTTTATTTTTTTCGTATGCTTTAAGCATTATTTCCTTTTATATTTTATAAGGTTGTTATAGATTGGAGGGAATAAGGAATGGATATATTAAAAGAGTCTATACAATATATAAAAGGGGTTGGACCCAAGAGGGCAAATCTTTTAAATAATATTCAGATACATACTGTTAAAGATCTTCTTTATTATTTTCCAAGGGATTATGAAATGAGAAAAAATTTAGTATCTTTAAATAAAATTAATAAATCAGGAAAATATTTGATAAAGGTCATAATAAAATCTAACATGGAAGAGAACAAAGTAAGAAAGGGATTAAAGGTATATAAGTGTATAGGAGAAGATCCTACAGGTAAAATTCGTATTTCATTTTTTAATTCTCCATTTCTTAAGAACATATTTCATAAGGATAGAGAAGTCTATCTGTATGGTGAAGTTAAAAAAAGCTTTTCTGGATTGGAAATTACCCATCCTGAATATAAGTTTAACGAAGCAGAATATACAAATCATATAATGCCTATATATAATTTAACTAGGGGTCTTAATCAAAATGATTTGACTAAATTAACATATAAGGTCATACAAGAGCATATAAACTGTGTAGATGAATATATTCCTGAATGTATCAGAAAAGAATATAGAATATGTGATATTAAATACGCTTTGAAAAACATACATTTTCCAGAGTCCATTGAAAAGATGAAAATATCTAAGTATCGTTTGGTATTTGAAGAATTATTATTACTTCAATTAGCCCTTTTTATGGTGAAAAATCAAATTTCACAGGGAAAGGGTGTAGTATTTAAACATGAAAAACAAGTGGATAATTTTATAGACTCCCTTCCTTTTTCATTAACAAAGGCCCAAAAGAATGTGGTGGAAGAAATAAAAAAAGATTTGGAATCGGATAAACCAATGAATAGGCTTGTACAGGGAGATGTGGGGTCTGGTAAAACTGTTGTGGCATTAATCTCTTTGTTAGAAGCTGTCTTTAATGGATATCAGGGAGCTCTTATGGCTCCTACTGAAATATTAGCTCAGCAGCATTATGAAGGCTGTATAAAATTATATGAAGGGTTAAATGTTAAGGTTGAGTTGTTAACGGGAAGTACCAGGCCTAAAAATAAAGAACGAATATTAGATGATTTGAAAAAGGGCAATGTGGATATTGTAATCGGAACTCACTCATTAATACAAGATAAGGTGGAATTTAAAAACTTGGCACTAGTAATAACTGACGAGCAACATAGATTTGGAGTAAATCAAAGAAATGTATTTGCAAAAAAGGGAATTAATCCAAATATTTTAGTCATGACTGCCACACCTATTCCAAGAACCTTAGCTCTTATTTTATATGGGGATTTAGATGTATCTATTATAGATGAACTTCCACCGGGAAGAAAAGAAATAAAGACTTATGGAAGTGTAGAAAAAGATAAGGCAAAAGTATATGAATTTATTAAAAAAGAGATACAAAAGGGTAGACAAGCATATGTGGTGGCTCCCTTAGTGGAGGAATCAGAAACTTTAGATATGAATTCTGCCACTGAAATTTATGATAGCATAAAGGAAGATTATTTTAAAGATTATAATGTAGGCCTAGTACATGGTAAGATGAAAAATAAAGATAAAGAAGAAGTGATGAATAAATTTAAAAATGGAGAAACTCATGTTTTAGTAGCCACTACGGTTATTGAGGTTGGGGTTAATGTACCTAATGCGTCCATAATGGTTATAGAAAATAGTGAACGGTTTGGACTAGCTCAATTGCATCAATTAAGAGGTAGAGTTGGGAGAGGTGAATATCAATCCTATTGTATTCTTATTAATAATGGAAAAAGTCCTGTGGCCAGGGAACGGGTGGAAATAATGACTAAAACTAACGATGGATTTATAATAGCAGAGGAAGATTTGAAAATTAGAGGTCCAGGAGAGTTTTTTGGAACTATACAGCATGGTATTCCTCAACTTAAAATGGCAAATTTGTTTAGACATATGAAGATATTAAAGTTAGTTCAAAAGAAAGCTGAGATGATAGTTAAGGAAGATTCATTTTTAGAATCTAAAAAATATGAAGGATTGAAAAAGAAAATAACAAATGAATTTGGAAAGTTTATAGAAAATATTAGTTTATAATGTATAGAAACTCTTGAATTAATGAAAACTGTATATGGATATTAATTTTCATAGAATTTTCATATGAGAGATTAAACTATAAAACCTCCTCCTAGGGCTGGTAGAAAAGTAAAAAACTACTAGATATAATTTGTCTAACAATGGTTAAATTAATAGTACAAGGCAATAGGAGGTGAAATTTAATGAATAATAGTAATCCAAAAGCTGTACCAGAAGCTAAGGCAGCATTAAATCAAATGAAGTATGAAATCGCTAATGAATTAGGATTAAGCGATTATCAAGGAATGGATAAGGGTAATTTAACAGCAAGACAAAACGGTTATGTTGGTGGATATATGACTAAGCGTTTAGTTGAAATGGCTGAGCACCAATTATCAGGAAAATAGGAAATAAGGATTAAATAATAAGGGAAGAGGCTAAGCCTCTTCCCTTATTTAGATTAAGGGCACAAGGCATATTCAAAAAATAAATTAGTCATTTCACTGGTTATTCGAATTATTTTCTTCGTTATGGAATCGCTCACATATGTTTAATATGCTCGCTTACCATGTCTTGAAAATAATCCAAATTCCTCAGAGAACTGACTAGTTTATTTCTTTCATATGCCTAAGTCATATGCCTAAAAAAAATACTGGTGAAAATCACCAGTATTGGGAGAGGAGAAATGAAGAAAAAAGCTTCAAGGGGAATTTGATTTAAAAGCTTTTCAATATTATTTATGTGTAAAACTGGGATTAAATATTCTAGTTTATAATAATTAAATTTTGTCTATCTTTTACATATATGCTAAAATATAATAATGAGAGGAGAGAGAGAGTTGAGAGTCATTTCAGGAAGAGCTAAAGGAAGAAGATTAAATTCTCCTAAAGGAACAAATACGAGACCTACAACAGATAGGGTAAAGGAATCTGTATTTAGTATTATAAATTTTTACATACGAGATAGTAAAGTATTAGATTTATTTGCAGGAACGGGAGCCCTGGGCATTGAGGCCATCAGTAGAGGGGCAGAATATGGAGTTTTTGTAGATAATGATAAAAATAGTATTGAAGTTATAAAAGAAAATTTAGAAAACCTAGGGTTTCAAAGGGAAAGTAGTGTGTTATACTGTGATGTAGATGCTGCTATAAGCAATTTAAGCTCTAAAGGTGAGGTGTTTCATATTATATTTATGGACCCACCATATCTAAAGGGGTTTATTGAACCATCCCTAGAAAAAATATATGATAGTAATATTTTAAGTGATGACGGGATTGTTTTAATAGAACATGATTTAAAAGATATTTTGAGTGAAAATATAGCAGGATTTTATAAATATAAAGAGAAGAAGTATGGAAATACTTTAATATCCATATATAAGAAGGAGGAGTAACGGTGAAAATAGGCATATGCCCAGGTAGCTTTGATCCAGTTACTAATGGACATTTAGATATTATTAAAAGAGCTTCCCATGTGGTAGATAAAGTTGTGGTGGCAGTACTAAATAACCCTTTTAAAAATCCGCTGTTTACTATAGAAGAGAGAATTAACATTTTAAAAGAAGCCACAAAGGAAATTCCTAATGTGGAAATAGATTCATTTAGTGGTTTGCTAGTAGATTATGTTAATATGAAAAATGCAGACGTAATTATAAAAGGATTAAGGGCTGTATCTGATTTTGAATATGAGTTTCAAATGGCTTTAATGAATAAGAAGTTAAACAAAAATGTTGAAACTATGTTTATGATGACTAGCAGTGAATATTCCTACCTAAGTTCTAGTATAGTAAAAGAAACTTTTAAATTAAATGGATGTATTGAAGGTTTAGTACCAGATCATGTGATTGATGCCATGAGGAAAAAGTTTAAAGAGGTATTATAGTTAAAGGGGGTGCAATTTATGAATGTTTTAAAGCTATTAGATGAGTTAGAGGACATAATAGACAGTAGTTCATCTATTCCTTTTGCAGGAAAGACCTTTGTGGATAAGGATGAAATATTAGAAATAATTAAGGAAATAAGGCTACAATTGCCAGATGAAGTAAAACAGGCCGTGTGGATTAAAGAAGAAAGACAAAAAATTCTTATAGAGGCACAGCATGAAGCTGACAATATAATTGATGATGCAAAGGATCATATAGAGCAAATGGTGGAAAAGGATGAGGTCACAAAGGAAGCTCAAAAAAGAGCTGAAGAAATAATTGCACAGGCTCAAGAAAGTGCCAAAGAAATGAGAATTGGTGCTAGACAATATACAGACGAACTTTTACACAATATGGAGAGTCAATTAGAGAGTATGCTAGGAGTTATTAAAGAAAATAGAAATGAATTAAAGGGTATGAGATGATCTCATACCCTTTTTATTCTTTTAGAGATAATCAAAAAGAATAAGCCTAGAAATAATAAAATTAAATTAAAATGTAAAAATAATAAAAATGAATATTTGAATTTTTCCATAAGATTTAAACTAAAAATAGGTTCGTATAAGCTTTTAAATACGCCCTTTGAAGTAAATAGACCATTTGGATAAAATGAGCATAAGATAAAAGCTAAAAAAGCAGAATAAAAACTATGTATGATTTTACTAAAAATATATATACCACAATTTAAATCAGTTTTAGATATAATACTGAGTGATTGAGCATGTATAGATAAACCACTCCATGAAATTATAAAAGATGTAAAGATAGCTTGGCTTTTAAAGGTTAAAGATTCTATTGAGGATAATTCTCTACATCCTACAGTTATTTCAATAAGGCCGCTTAATAGGGCTGTATATATTTTTTTGTCTAAAGAGCTTAGAAGGGGAATAGTACGTATTTTTACAGTAAGTGGTTCTATTATATTGCCATGCTTTATTATTTGGATTAGAACTGAAAATAAAATGATATAACCACCTATAATAAATAAAACTTCCATTCCCCTTTTCACAGACTCAGAAAATATTTGGCCAAATGAATTATTGGTATTTTTCATGTGTGAAAGGGAAGCTCTAATTTTTTTAGAATAGGTGACTTTGTTTGATGAAAAATTACTAGATTTAGATTTTTTATAAAATCTAAATGAAAAACCTGTAATTAAAGCTCCAAGGTAATGGGAAACTAAAATTAATAAGCCTAAGGATTTGTTTTGAAACATACCTATAGCCACTGCTCCAAGGATGAAAAGGGGTCCAGAAGTACTGCAAAATGAGAGTAACCTTTGACCATCTTCTTGTGAGATAAGACCCTCTTCTCGTAACTGAGAAGTTAATTTTACTCCCATAGGATAGCCAGAGGCTGTACTCATTAAAAATATAAAAGATCCTTCTCCAGGAACATTAAATACAGGCTTTACTATAGGCTCTAATAAGGTTCCTATAAAACGAACAAAGCCCAGTTCTATGAGCATCTCTGTTCCTATGAAAAACGGAAGTAAGGCGGGAAGCACCACATTAATCCAGGTGGATACGCCAAGTTTTGCCCCTTCATATGATACATTAGGATTTAGAGCAATAGACCCTACAAAGGATAGTATGAGTAAAAGTAATAAGGTTTTTCTAATTATAAGGGGATAGTATATAAATAAGAAAAATATAAGAATAATAATTATAAAAAAGAACATAAATTCCTCCCACAATATTTTATGATATATAGGTAAAATTTAAAATACCTATAATATTTTATTGTGGGAAAAATTGAATTAGTACTTTTTATAAAAATTATCTTTTAATATAAGGTTTATTATAGTAATCATAACCTCCATGACGTAAATTTTCATTTGTAATGGATAAGGTGTACAGATCTGTAGCTAAAATATCTAAAGAAAGCATGGATAGGGCCTTAGAATCAACAGATTGTCTATTTATATTAGTAAGTATTGGGACCAAAGATCTTTCTTTCATAACCTTAAGTAATTCTGTACCTTTAGGAGAAAAACCAAGTACACGAGCATAAAGGGGGCCTGTATCCCTAAAATGGTTTAAGGTATCCTTTGTATATCCCATTAAAGAATGAATCAAAATCCTTTGGATTCTAGTGAGTGCATATCTTTTAGTTTTTATATTATCTAATAATGAATCAATATGAATAGCTTTAGTAGCACTAGATTTAAGTCTATTTTCTAAGCCCTCACCCACATCCACAAGGCTTTTTAAATACTCTGGGGAAGATTTTCTTAAAGTTTGGATAATCATTTGGCTAAAATCATTATAAAAAACTGGCTTATTATATTTTATTAAGGATTCTTGTAATATTTTGTAACTTTCACTGGGCATTACACTTTCTAAAGTTTTGTCTAATGGATTATGAAATAAGACTTTTCTTATGGCAGTAGCACTAGATATATTGCCATATAATTCCTTAGAATGGTAATGAGCCTTATATCTTTTTACTGTAGAGGGTTTAATAGGGCTACCTAATTTTAATAGAGATTTTATATATTCAATTCCTAATATATTATTAGGAGAACCTATAATATGGGATAAATTTCCGTGGTTAAAGTATTTAAATAAAGCCTTTTCTCTAGCTGCTGGATATGAGATACCCTCCTTTAAAAATTTCTTCAAATCATCCGTGTATTCACTAGGTTCTTCATTTAATACTTTACTAATTTTTGTTAAATCATCTATATTTCCTAGTTCGCTTCCAAAACTTACGTAATCTACAATATTCATATTGTTTAAGAGAGAAACAGCACCAAAGGCAAAGTATTCAGCACTATTACAAGCATATGCAAAGGGCAGTTCTATAACAAGGTCTACACCTTCATCGATGGCCATTTGAGCTCGAGTCCATTTGTCTAATATGGCAGGTTCTCCCCTTTGAAGGAAATTACCACTCATAACTACTATAGAGTGAGTTGCTTTAGTATTTTTTAAAGATTCTATTAAATGATATTTATGGCCATTATGAAAGGGATTATATTCGGCCACAATTCCAACTACATTCATTATTAAATTACCTCCATGAATAGAAATTATAATAATTAGTCATAATGTTTAAATGAAATATTTATTTAAGTTCTCATATATAATATTACTAAAATTGTCTAATATTATCAAAGAAAGTAAATAAATTTCTATAAATACTTGAAAAAATTCACCAGTAGATTATAATAAAAATGGTATAATGAATTTTTTGTGAGGATTTTAGGAAAATTCACATAAGGAGGAGGAAGGAAACAATGAAAGTATTAGTTATTAACTGTGGAAGTTCATCTTTAAAGTATCAATTAATAAACATGGAAAATGAAGAAGTATTAGGAAAAGGTTTGGTGGAAAGAATTGGAATCGAAGGTTCCGTATTAAAGCACGAAGCTAAAGGTGTTGAAGGAAAAGTTGTAATAGAGCAAGAAATGAAAGATCACAAAGTAGCTCTAGGATTAGTATTAGATGCTTTAGTAGACGAAAAGCATGGAGCTGTTAAAGAATTAAGTGAGATCTCTGCTGTAGGACATAGAGTAGTTCATGGAGGAGAAAAATTCAATGGTTCTGTAGTTATTACTGATGAAGTAATGGATGCTATGGAAGAATGTGTTGAATTAGCGCCACTACATAACCCTGCCAATATAATGGGAATTAACGCTATTAAAGAGTTAATGCCACAGGTACCTAATGTGGGTGTATTTGATACTGCATTCCATCAAACAATGCCAAAGGATGCATACTTATATGCACTACCTTATGAATTATATGAAAAATATGGAGTAAGAAGATATGGATTCCATGGAACTAGTCATAGATACGTATCTGAGAGAGTAAGTGCCATGTTAGAAAAAGACTTAAAAGAATTAAAGGTAATTACTTGCCACTTAGGAAATGGAGCTAGTTTAGCTGCTATAGATGGAGGTAAGTGTGTAGATACTAGTATGGGATTAACTCCACTTGAAGGGTTAGTAATGGGAACTCGTTGTGGAGATATAGATCCTGCTATAATACCTTTTGTAATGGATAAAGAAGGATTAGATACTAAAGGAATAAACAATGTGTTAAACAAAAAGTCTGGAGTACTTGGTATATCTGGAGTAAGTAGTGACTTTAGAGATATAGAAGGAGCTGCTGCTGATGGAAATGAAAGAGCGGATCTTGCCCTTAAGATTTTCAACAGAAGAGTTAAGAAATATATAGCATCATATGCTGCTATAATGGGTGGAGTAGATGCTATCGTATTTACAGCAGGTCTTGGTGAAAATTCAGCTTCAAACAGAGAAGAAATCTGCCAAGGATTAGAATTCATGGGAATCAAAGTTGATTCTGATAAGAACAATATGAGAGGTAAAGAAGCTGTAGTAAGTACAGATGAGTCAAAGGTTAAAGTATTAGTTATACCTACTAATGAAGAACTTATGATAGCTAAAGATACTCAAGAACTATTGAAATAAAAATCAACTAAAAATTTGATTTTTATAAGGTGACTAGGATTATACTAACATTAGTTCATTAAAATAATTTAAAAGGTGGGTATAGCCCACCTTTTTGTAACAGAAAAGTATTATGAACTATCAAGTATTTTTACTTGACAAATCTTTTCTACGTTTGTATAATTAAATCTGTTAATGTGACGAGGTGAGATTATATGAAAATTACCTTAAATGAGTTGATAGAAAAAAGAAAAGAGTCTGTAGATTTGGATATAATTATTCCTATGAGCCATATAGGAATGATTAATAAGGAAATAGAGATTCTAAGTCCTGTTTCTTTAAAGGGAAAAATATTCTATGAAGATGACTCTATATACTTAGAGGCACATATAAAAACTAAGGCAGAATGTATTTGCCACAGATGTCTACAAAAGTTTCAAGTGGATATTGAAAATTCTATTCATGAAAAATTAACTATCAATGAAGAAGAGATGCAAGACTACTATTACATTGATAAAAATAGTCTTGATATAGCTGAAATCGTTGATAATGCATTGGTTTTAAATATGCCTATGAAACTTGTTTGTGACGAAAATTGTCAAGGATTATGTTTAGCATGTGGTGTGAATTTGAACGAAGAACAATGTGATTGTGAAGAAGATCAAATTGACCCCAGATTAGCTAAATTAAAAGATTTGTTACTTAATGATTAAGGAGGTGGAAATAATGGCAGTACCTAAGCGTAAAACTTCTAAAGCAAGAAGAGATAAAAGAAGAGCATCTAACATAAAAATGACAGCAACAAATGTTGTTGAATGTCCACAATGTCATGAGCCAAAGCTACAACACAGAGTATGCAAAAAGTGTGGACACTACAAGAATAAAGAGGTTGTTGCAGTACAATAGTAATTAAAGTAGTAATGATTTTATCATTACTACTTTTTTCGTTATATAGATTAAGGCATATTCAAAAAATAAATTGTAGCCTATTTTTTATATGAAATTAAAAAATAGGCTACAATTTATTTATATATGGTTATATTAATAATGGATTTTAATTTTTTTTAAAAGGCATAATAATAGAAGTTGATTTCTGAATAAAAATATTGTATAGTAAATATTAGTAGCAGGTACTAATTCGAGGTACTAAAGAGGTGAAATGAAAATGGCAGGGAGAAAGCCAAAATCCCTAAGACAAAAGGAATTAATAGAGATGATAAAAAAACAACCCTTTGTTACGGATGAAGAATTAAGTGAATATTTTGGAGTTAGCATACAAACTATACGTTTAGATAGACTAGAATTGAGAATACCAGAACTTAGAGAACGAATAAAGAATGTGGCACAGAAGAATCATTCTAAAGTTAAAAGTTTAGGAGAAAAAGAAATAATTGGAGAGCTAATAGAAATAAAACCAAATGAAAGAGGTATATCCCTATTAGAAACAAATAAAGAATTAGGATTTGAAAAAACCAAGGTAGTGAGAGGTCATCATATTTTTTCCATGGCAGAGTCTTTAGCTATGGCCATAATAGATGCAAAGGTAGCTCTTACTGGAGTGGCTAATATGAAGTACATAGTTCCCGTCATAGCAGGACAAAAGTTAATAGCAAGAGGGGAAGTAGTAAAAGTAAGAGGAAATAAATATTTTGTCCATGTAAAGATAAATGTAAAAGACAATCAAGTCTTTAGGGGAAAGTTTATATTAGTTTCTATAGAAGAGTAAAAGAGGTGAAAATATGCGTATAGCTATAGACGCAATGGGCGGCGATAATGCACCCCATGAAATTGTAAAGGGTTGTGTGGAAGCTTTAGAGGACAGTGGATTTAAAATAGATTTAATTGGTAAATCAGAAATATTGAAAAAGGAATTAGAAAAATATACTTTCGATGAAAATAGAATAAATGTAATAAATGCAGATGAAGTTATAGAAAATACAGATAAACCCGTTAGGGCCATTAAGAGGAAAAAAAATGCTTCTATGGTTGTAGGGTTTGACATGCTAAATGATAATAAGGTAGACGCCTTCATTTCAGCAGGGAATACAGGTGCCATATTGGCAGGAAGTTTATTGAAAGTGGGCAGAATAGAAGGTGTAGACAGGCCTGCTATTACTACTGTATATCCCACGAAAAAGGGTGTGTCATTATTAGTAGATGCAGGAGCTAATTCAGAATGTAAGCCTAGAAATTTATTAGAATTTAGTATTATGGCATCTGCTTATTCTAAGTACGTATTAGGTAATGATAATCCATCTGTGGGGCTAGTAAATATTGGTGAAGAATCATCTAAAGGAACTAGTATGATTAAGGAAACCTATGAAGTCCTTAAAGATAGTCATATAAATTTTTATGGTAACGTGGAAGGACGAGAATTGCCAGAAGGAGTAGTAGATATAATAGTATGTGATGGTTTTGTTGGCAATGTCATATTAAAATTAACAGAAGGTGTTGCTAAAACCATAACCGATACTCTAAAAAATGAACTTAGTAGTAGTATATTTTCTAAAGTAGGATCACTATTTTTACTACCTGCATTAAAATCATTTAAAAAGAGATTAGATTATACAGAATATGGTGGGGCTCCATTTTTAGGTGTGAAAAAACCTGTTATCAAAGCACATGGAAGTTCTAATGCAAAGGCTATAAAGAATGCCGTTAAAAAGGCTAAAGTCTTTGCCCAAAGTGGTGTAATAGATACAATAGGAAAGGAAATCAAAAGAATAGGAGTTGAACGAGATGGAAAATAAATTAATATCAGCAGGTATATTAGGATTAGGAAGTTATGTTCCAGAAAAGATAGTTACTAATGATCACATAGCAAAGATGGTAGATACTTCCCATGATTGGATAGTTTCAAGAACAGGGATAGAAGAACGTAGAGTGGCAAGTGAGGATCAAAGTACATCGGATATATCGGCTATAGCAGCTAAAAGGGCTTTAGAGGATGCAAATTTAAATCCAGAGGATATAGATTTGATAATATTAGCCACATTAACACCAGATATGTTAATACCATCTACAGCGTGTTTAGTTCAAAGTAAAATAGGAGCAAAAAATGCTGCTGCCTTTGACTTAGAAGCAGGTTGTTCAGGATTTGTGTATGGGCTTACGGTAGCTAGACAGTTTATAGCTACTGGCATGTATAAGAAAGTATTAGTAATTGGAGCTGAAATTTTATCAAGAATGGTAGATTGGGAAGATAGAAATACTTGTATACTATTTGGTGATGGAGCTGGAGCTGCTGTAGTAGGTCCTGTGGAAGATGGAAAGGGAATTCTTTCTATGACTATGGGAGCTAATGGAGATGGTGGTAAATTTCTATTAATTCCAGCTGGAGGTGCGACTCAGCCTGCTAGCGAACAAACAATTGCAGATAGACTTCATTATATTCGAATGGATGGAAGTGAAGTGTTTAAATTTGCCGTTAGAACTATGGGGAGGGCTTCTATTGAAGTTATAGAAAAGGCTGGATACAAAGTGGAAGATATAGATTTCTTAGTTCCACATCAAGCTAATACTAGAATTATTAATTCTGCTGCTAAGAAATTAAAATTAAGTGATGATAAAGTTTATGTTAATTTAAATAAATATGGAAATATGTCAGCTGCATCTGTACCTGTGGCACTAGATGAAGCTGTTAAACTTGGAAAGATAAAGAAAGATGATTTAGTAGTACTTGTAGGATTTGGAGCAGGCCTAACGTGGGGTTCATGCTTAATTAAGTGGAATAAGTAAGGGGGACTTAAATATGGGTAAAATGGCATTTGTATTCCCAGGACAAGGAGCACAATACGTGGGAATGGGAAAAGAAATATGTGAAAACTATGAAATGGCAAGTGAAATTTTTGAACAAGCTAGTGAAGCTGTTGGATATGATATGAAGAAGCTTTGTTTTGAAGGACCAGAGGAAGAGTTAAGAAAGACAGAAAATACTCAACCGGCAATATTAACTACTTGTATTGCTATAAGTAAGATTTTAGAGAAGGAAGGAATTAAACCTCATGTAAGTGCAGGTCTTAGTTTAGGAGAATATGCATCTTTGGTTATAGCTAATATGATGGATTTTAAAGATTCAGTGGCTTTAGTTAAAAAGAGAGGTAAATATATGCAAGAGGCCGTTGCCCTTGGAGTAGGAACTATGGCAGCTATATTAGGTATGGATAAGGACATACTAGAAGAAGTCCTAGAGTTATCTAAAGAATTTGGTGTGGTAGAAGCAGCAAACTTTAACTCACCAGGTCAAATTGTAATATCAGGTGAAGTAAAAGCTGTGGAAAAAGCTTGTGAAATCGCCAAGGAAAAGGGAGCAAAGAAGGCAGTTATATTACCAGTAAGTGCACCTTTTCACTGTTCTATGTTAATTCCTGCAGGAGAAAAGTTAAGTGGTGAATTAGAAAATGTACAATTAAGAGAAGGGAATATACCAGTTCTTAGTAATGCACAGAACAAATATTACACATTAGATGCTACTAGAGATTTCCTAGTGCAGCAGGTAAGCAAGTCTGTTTTATGGGTTGACAATGTGGAAAAGATGATCAATGATGGAGTAGATACTTTTGTAGAGATAGGTCCAGGGAAATCTTTAAGTGGATTTATAAAGAAAATAGCTAAGAAGCTTGGGAAAAAAGTAAATACATACAATATTTCTGACATGAAAACATTAAATGATACAATTCATGTGTTAAAAGGGTAGGAGGTAAGTTTATGAATTTAAATGGAAAGACGGCTTTGGTCACAGGCGGTTCTAGGGGAATTGGAAAGGCTATTGCCTTAAAGTTAGCCCAATTTGGGGCCAATATAGTGGTTAATTATACAAGTAATTCTCAAAAGGCAGAAGAAACAGTAAATGAAATAAAGGAAATGGGAAAAGATGCCATCGCCCTACAAGCCAATGTGGCAGAGCTTGGTCAAATAGAAGAACTTGTTAAAAAGGCAGAGGAAGAGTTTGGCAATATAGATATATTAGTAAATAATGCCGGAATTGAAAAGGATAAACTTCTAATTAAAATGTCTGAAGAAGATTGGGATAAAGTAATGGAAGTAAACTTAAAGGGAGCTTTTAATTGTACTAAAATAATTGGTAGAAAAATGATGAGAAAAAGAAGTGGAAAAATAATAAATATAGCATCAGTAGTAGGTATTACAGGAAATATTGGTCAAGCAAATTATGCTGCTTCAAAGGCTGGATTAATTGGATTTACCAAGTCTATAGCAAAGGAATTAGCCACTAGAGGGATAACTGTCAATGCAGTGGCACCAGGCCTTATAAAATCAGACATGACTGACGGCCTAAGTGATACTATAAAGGAACAAATGTTAGCTAAAATTCCAGTTGGTAGAGCAGGTATGCCAGAAGAAGTGGCAGATACAGTAGCTTTCTTGGCTTCAGAAAGAGCTAACTATATTACAGGTCAAGTAATCAATGTAGATGGTGGAATGGTAATGTAATGAAAAGACATATGGGAGGTTATTTTTTATGCGTAGAGTTGTAATTACTGGAATAGGTGCGGTTACACCTGTAGGAATTGGGAAAGAAGAATTCTGGAAAAATATTAAAGAAGGTAAAAGTGGAATTGGACTAATTACTAATTTTGATACGGAAAACCATTCAGTAAAAATTGCTGGAGAAGTTAAAGATTTTGATCCCCTACAATTTATTGATAAAAAAGAAGCAAAGAGAATGGATAAATTTACTCAATTTGGGATTGCTGCTTCAAAGCTTGCAGTTAAAGATGCTAAATTAGATTTAGATAAAGTGGAAAAGGAAAAATTTGGAGTGATAATAGGATCAGGTATAGGTGGAATTCAAACTTTCGAAAGAGAATTTGAAAAAATGTCTAAGAAGGGTCCTTCAAGGGTAAGTCCATTTTTCATACCTATGATGATAACTAATATTGCTTCTGGACATATATCTATGGCCTTAGGGGCAAAGGGACCAAATACAACAGTTGTAACGGCGTGTGCATCATCTACAAATGCCGTTGGAGATGCCTTTAAAGCAATCCAAAGAAATGATGCAGACATTATGATCACAGGGGGAACAGAGGCTTCAATAACTCCCCTTAGTATAGCAGGATTTACTAATATGAAAGCTTTATCTACTAGAAATGATGAACCACAAAAGGCTAGCAGACCATTTGATAAAGATAGAAATGGATTTATAATGGGTGAAGGGGCTGGAATGCTTGTAATAGAAGAATTAGAACATGCTATTAAAAGAGGTGCCCATATATATGCAGAGATAGTAGGATATGGAATGAGTGCAGATGCATATCATATTACAGCTCCAGCTCCAGGAGGAGAAGGTGCTGCAAGATCAATGATGAATGCATTAAAGGATGGAAATGTGGATCCTAATGAATTAAATTATATAAATGCCCATGGAACTTCAACCCCAATGAATGACAAAAATGAGACAGCAGCTATAAAGACTGTATTTAAAGATCATGCTAAAGATATAGCCATTAGTTCTTCAAAATCTATGACAGGTCATTTATTAGGAGCAGCTGGTGGAGTAGAAGCCATTGTATGTGCCCTTGCCATTGATGAAAATTTTGTACCACCAACTATTAACTATACAACTCCTGATGAAGAATGTGATTTAGATTACGTTCCAAATGTGGGAAGAGAGATGGAAGTAAGTTATGCATTATCTAATTCTCTAGGTTTTGGTGGACATAATGCAACCATATTATTAAAAAAATATAAATAATCAATTATTTTAATAAAATAATCGGGAGTGACTAAGGCATATGCCTAAACTCCCGATTAAAATTTAAGAGGGATTTTAATATAATAACTTTTAAATTATGTGAAAAAAGTGTAAAATATATTAGAGAAAAAAGAATATAAGGAGGACATTAATGAGTAATATTGATCCTAATAGACATGATTTATTGGATGAAATATCTAAAAAAATATCTTATGAATTCAATAATATAAGTCTATTAAATGAAGCTTTAACTCATAGTTCATATGCTAATGAGAATAAAAAAAGAAATATACAGTACAATGAAAGATTAGAGTTTTTAGGAGATTCTGTATTGGGAATTGTTATAAGTGATTATTTATACAAAAATTTGTCTACTTCTCAAGAGGGGGAATTGACTAAAATTAGGGCAAGCATTGTATGTGAACCTTCTTTAGCTAATTCATCCATGGAACTTAGTATGGGTAAATATTTAATGCTGGGAAAGGGTGAAGAGGTAACCGGTGGAAGAGAAAGGATATCAATTTTGGCAGATACCTTTGAAGCTGTTATAGGAGCCATATATTTAGATGGTGGATTGGAAAATGCTAAGAAGTTTATACTGTATAACTTAAAGAATACTATTAAGGACGCGATAGAAGGAAGAATATTCCAAGATTATAAAACCCATTTACAAGAAATTATTCAAGGTAAGGGAAATGACAAAATTGAATATGAAGTAATAGATGAAAAGGGTCCAGACCATAATAAAATCTTTTATGTACAAGTTAAAATTGCTGGACAAGTAATAGGGAAAGGATTAGGAAAGAGTAAAAAGGAAGCAGAACAAAAGGCTGCAAAAGAGGCACTCAAGAAGGTGGTATAGTATGGCAAAGACTAATTACATAATTCCCGTATTTGTTCCACATAAGGGCTGTCCCTTTGATTGTGTTTTTTGTAATCAAAAAAGAATTACTGGAAATCTTGAAGATATATCAATAGACAAAGTAAGAAATCAAATAGGGGATTATATAAGTACTATTAAAGATTATGAGAATAAAAATATTGAAATAGCCTTCTTTGGAGGAAGTTTCACAGGCATAGAAAGGGAGTTACAAGAGAATTTACTTAAAGTAGCGTATGAGTGGAAATCTAAGGGAATAGTCAACCATATTAGGTTATCCACACGTCCTGACTATATTAATGAGGAAATAATGGATTTTTTAGTGAAATATGGTGTTTCAATAATTGAGTTAGGGGTTCAATCTATGGATGAAAGAATCCTTAATATGAGTGGAAGGGGCCATACACCAGAACATGTGAAGAAAGCAGTTAATATTATGAAAAAGTATCCTGTTAAAGTGGGACTACAGATGATGGTAGGCCTTCCTGGAGACAGGGAAGATTCGGTTAATTATACTGCTGATGAAATAATAAAGTTGAAACCTGATTTTGTTAGGATATATCCAACTCTAGTTGTAAAGGATACTGAACTAGAACAAATGTATATTAACTCTAAATATATTCCCTTTTCTTTAGAGAATACCATAGATATTTGCAAAGATTTATTAATTAAGTTTATAAAAAACCATATAGAAGTAATTCGAATAGGATTACAGCCTACAGAAAATATAGCTAAGGGAAAAGATATAATTGCAGGACCTTTTCACCCATCTATTAGGCAGCTAGTGGAAGATAAGCTATTTAATGACTTTTTAAATTATATATTTTATAATTCCAAATTAGAAAATGAAAAGGAAGTAATCATAGAGACAAATGATAAAAATATATCTAGCGTGGCAGGTCACAACAAATCTAACATTAAGTTTTTGAAAGAAAAATATAATATTGGAAAAATAAAGATAATGAGAAATAATTCACTTACAGATAGGAATGTGAAATTATTTACGAATAGAAGTAGGATAGTTTATAATATAACACAGTACATAAATGATGCAATTTAAAATCTATCTAAATTATTTAAAGATAAATTTTAAATTGCATTATAATTTGTAACTTTTGCATATTAAAGAGGTGTTTTGAAATTGCATCTAAGGAAAATAGAATTAAGAGGATTTAAATCCTTTGCAGATAAGACAAATATAGAATTTAAAGATGGAATAACAGCTATAGTAGGACCTAATGGAAGTGGCAAAAGTAATATTTCTGATGCAGTTAGATGGGTATTAGGAGAACAAAGTGCCAAAACCCTTAGGGGAAGTAAAATGGAAGATATTATTTTTGCAGGAACCACTGAAAGAAAACCTCTTGGCATGGCAGAGGTTTCATTAACATTAGATAATGAGAGTAATAAGCTAGATGTGGATTATTCAGAGGTTACAATAACTAGGAGAGTCTATAGATCAGGAGATAGCGAGTATTATATAAATAAGTCTCTATGCAGACTAAAGGATATTAAAGAAATTTTTATGGATACAGGTGTTGGAATTGATGGATATTCCATTATTGGCCAAGGAAAAATAGATGAAATATTAAGTAACAAAACAGGAGATAGAAGGCTTTTGTTTGAAGAGGCAGCAGGAATTGTTAAGTATAGGACAAGAAAGCAAGAATCAGAAAAAAAATTGGAAAATACAGAGCAGAACTTAACCAGGGTAGATGATATAGTAAGTGAACTTGAAAATAGAATTCCATCCTTAGAAAGACAATCTAAAAAGGCTAAAGAGTATATGAAATACAAGGAACAATTAAGGAATATTGAAATTAACTTATACTTAAATGAGTTTGAAAGTGTTAAGGGGGATTTAGATTCCTTAAAGGAACAACAAAGGATTGTTTTAGAACAATTGGAATTTTACTTAGACAAAAAAAGAGAAGTAAATACGGAATTTGAAAAACTAAAAGGCGGAATGGAAACTGCTGAAAATACAATTAACAACTTGAAAAACAATATATTCAACATAAGTAACTTAATAGAAAAAAGAGAAGGGGAAACAAAACTTAACAATGAAAAGAAAATAAATATAATTCATAATTTAGAAAGAATCCATGAAGAAATTCAACATATTAAAAATAATAGAAGGAATATTGAAGAAGAAATAAAGAGAATAGAAATTGAAGAGAAAAATAATAGACAAATTTTAGAAAAAGAAGGTTCTAAAATTTCAAATAAAGAAAAATCTTTAAAGGAACTTATAGATACTATAACTTCCTATGAGGAGAGTATGGAAACCTATAAGGATGATTTAATTGAAATATTAAATCTAATAGCTAGTAAAAAAAGTGAAATAAGTAGTTTAGATACATTAAAAAGAAATCTGGAAAAAAGAAATATTACCATAGATGGAGAAAAGAAAGAACTAAATAAAATTCAGTTGGAATTAAAAAAAGAGGGAAATATTATACTAGAAGAAGGAAATACAATTAAAAGGGACCTTAGTGATTTAAAAAAGGATTATAATAATTTTAGTAATGAATTAGTAATTACTAAAAAATCCCATGCGGCTTCTGTAATAAAAGAGAATAAATCTATTCAAAATATTAGGGATTATGAGACTAAAAAGAAATTACTAGTAGAAATGCAAAGGGCCTATGAAGGGTTTAGTAAGAGTGTAAAGGAGACTTTAAAGTTCTGTAAAAACAGTCCACTTGGGAAAAATATTCATGGAGTGGTAGGTGAATTGTTAAAAGTTCCAAAGGGATTAGAGATAGCCGTTGAGGTTACACTAGGGGCTACCATGCAAAACATAGTATGTGATACTTCTAAAGATGCCAAAGATATAATTGACTATTTAAAGAAAAATAGGCTTGGAAGAGTGACCTTTTTACCAATAGAAAATTTTTCTTCTCATAGGGAAAGAAAAAGAGACAATATAAGTATATCTAAAAGTATACTAGGATATGCAAGTGACTTAGTAGATTTTTCCCATGAATACGATGGAGTTATGAAATTTTTATTAGGAAGAACTATTATTGTAGATACTATTGAAACGGGCATAGAACTATCAAAGAAAATAAGTAAAAAATACAAAATAGTGTCCTTAGAAGGGGATGTGATTAATACTACAGGTGCAATTACAGGGGGGAGCTATAAATCTAAAACCTTAAATATTTTGAGTAGACAAAGGGAAATAGATGAACTAGAAGAATCTTTAAATAATGAAAATCAAATAAAAGAAGAAATAAGAAAAGAAAAAAAGGAAATTGAAGAGAAGGTACATGAATTAGAAATTTTGGTAGATACAAATGAAAATTTTATAAAAGTAAAAGAGATAGAACTTATAAAAATAAATAACAAAATAGAAAAAAATCAGTATGAAATTAAGAATAGCAATATTCAAATGGAAAAAGTAAACAATGAAATTAAGCAAATTGAAATGGATTTAAAGGAAACAGAAATTGAAATAAAATTGAGAGAAGAAGAAATACAAAGCTTGAAATTTAAAGAGGAAAGTATAAATAAGGGTGCTAATGAGAATAAAGATGAGCATGACAAGATAAAAGTACAAAGGGATCAATTAAATTACGAAATAACGGCTTTAAAAGTAAATATGGCATCCCTTGTGGAAAAGGATAAGAATCATACAAAATCAAGGAAAGAATTAAGTGGTGAATTAATAAAATCCCAAAATACCATGGAAATAAAAAATAAAAATATTAACGAAATGAAATTAGAAAAAGTTTCTATAGAAGAGTTGCTCCTTGAAATTCAAACTGATATAAAAGAAAATACCATATTAAAAAGTCAATATGAAATAAATCTGAAGAAAGAAATGGAAAATAAAGAGAATATATCTAGTTTATATAATAGATTAAGTGAAGACTTACATAAAAATGGACAAGTAGTAGGTGAATTGCAAGATAGTAATCACAAGGTAGAATTAAGACTTGCTAGACTAGATATTCAACAACAGAATATTTTAAATAAACTTTTAGAAGATTATGAACTAGAATATGAAGAAGCTAAAAAATATAAGAACGATAAAATAAACATGGGAGAGGCATCTAAAGAGGGGAAAAACCTTAGAAGAAAAATTAAAGGATTAGGAAATATAAACATGGATTCCATAGGTGAATACGATAGGGTTATGGAAAGATATGAATTTTTGACTACCCAAAAGGATGATTTAACTAATTCTATTAAATCTCTAAGGCAGGTCATAAAAGATATGGAAAATACAATGGAAAGTCAATTTATTAAAACTTTCAATGATATAAGAGTAAACTTTGATGAAATATTTAAGGCTTTATTTGGGGGTGGAAAGGCAGAGATTATTTTAGTAGATAAGGAAGATATATTATCTACTAAAATAGAAATCATAGCTCAACCACCAGGAAAAAAATTACAGAATTTGTCCCTATTATCAGGGGGAGAAAAGGCCTTAACGGCCATATCCTTGTTATTTGCCATATTAAGAGTTAAACCTACACCCTTTTGTATACTAGATGAAATAGAGGCTGCATTAGATGAAGCTAATGTATATAGATATGCAGAGTTTTTAAAGGAGTTTTCAACGGATACTCAATTTATTGTAGTTACCCATAGAAAAGGAACTATGGAGTCTGTAGATGCCTTATATGGTGTTACCATGGAAGATCAAGGTGTATCAAAATTAGTTTCCCTGGAAATGAAAGAAAAAATTAGCTAGTATGGAGGAATGAAAATGCTTAAAGGACTTTTTTCAAAATTCAAGAGAAATGAAGAAGAAAAAGAAATAAATAATTCTGAAGAACTTCAGGATATAAAAGAAAAAACAGAGGAAATAGAGGAACAATCAGTTGAGCAAAAATCAGAAGAAATAATAGATATGGAACAAGAGGCTGTGGACATGGTATCAGACACAAAAGAGGAAGTTACAACATCTAAGTTAGGACTATTTGAAAAATTAAAGATGGGTCTTTCTAAGACTAGAAACGGAATCGTAGATAAGGTTGACAGTGTACTTAAAGCTTATAAAAAAGTGGATGAGGAGTTATTTGAAGAACTAGAAGAAGTTTTAATAACTTCTGATGCTGGAGTTAATACTACTATGGAAATAATAGATAGGCTTAGAACTGAATCTAAAAAAAGAAAAATAACAGAATCAGCAGAACTTAGAGAATTGATAAAAGAAATTCTAATAGATATTTTAACATTAGAAGAAAGTAATGAATTAAATGTATCTAACTCACCATCTGTAATATTAGTTGTAGGAGTAAATGGTGTGGGTAAAACCACTTCTATAGGAAAAATTGCCCATAGAATGAAAGGTCAAGGGAAAAAGGTAATATTAGCTGCTGGAGATACCTTTAGAGCAGCAGCCATAGATCAATTGGAAATTTGGTCAAATAGGGTAGGGGTAGATATTGTTAAGCATCAAGAAGGGGCAGATACAGCTGCTGTAATATTTGATGCTATACAATCTGCAAAGTCTAAAAATACAGATATTCTAATATGTGATACGGCTGGGAGATTACACAACAAAAAGAACTTAATGAATGAATTGGGTAAAGTTAGCAAGGTCTTAGAAAGAGAATTTAATGAAGCTAATAAAGAGACCTTACTCGTATTAGATGCTACAACGGGTCAAAATGCAATCCAACAGGCAAAGGTATTTAAGGAAGTGACTAATATTAATGGTGTAGTTCTTACAAAATTAGATGGAACTGCTAAGGGAGGAGTTGTTCTTAGTATAGCTAATGAACTTAATATTCCTGTAAAATTAATAGGTGTAGGGGAAGGTATGGAAGACTTACAAATATTTAATCCTAATGATTTTGTAAATGCATTATTTGGAGAGTAGTACTTGAAATTTAAAGTTATAAAATAAAAATATAATTTAATTATAGAAATGTGTTGACATATACTTGAATCTAAGATACAATACATCTGTAAAGCATAAGACCTTTACAGCAGGGAGGATAATTCTAAATGGTAGACAAGATACTTGAAGTGAGTTTGTTATATGACTTTTATGGTCAATTGCTAACATCTAAACAACAAGACGTGTTACAGCTATATTATTATCATGATTTATCCCTAGGAGAAATTTCTGAACAACTAAGTGTAAGTAGACAGGCGGTATATGATAATATAAAAAGAGCTGAAAAGTTACTTAAGGGTTATGAAGAAAAATTAAAGTTAGTGGAGAAATTTCTATTTACAAAGAGAAATATTGAGTGTATTTTAGAGTCTATAAGATTTGTTGAGTCAAAGGTAGATGATAAAGATAAGGAACTTTTAGATAAAATAGATTTAATAAAGGAAATAGCCTCAAATGTATTAGATGTTTAATTCTGGAGGTGGAGACAATGGTATTTGAAGGATTAGCAGATAAGTTGCAAAATGCTCTTAGTAAATTAAAGAGCAAAGGAAAAGTTACAGAACAAGATTTGAAGGAAGTAATGAGAGAAGTTAAGTTGGCTTTACTTGAAGCTGATGTAAACTTTAAAGTGGTTAAAGATTTTGTTAAAACTATTAAGGAAAGAGCCCTTGGTAGTGAGGTAATGGAAAGTCTTACACCAGGTCAACAAATTATTAAAATAGTAAATGAAGAATTGACTGAATTAATGGGAACTTCACAAAGTAAATTGACTTTTTCATCTAATCCTCCTACAGTATATATGTTAGTAGGTCTTCAAGGAGTAGGTAAAACTACTACAGCAGGTAAACTAGGTGGATACTTAAAGAAAAATGGTAAAAAGCCTTTACTTGTGGCAGGGGATGTATATAGGCCAGCTGCTATTAAGCAATTACAAGTTGTAGGAAAGCAATTGGATATTCCCGTGTTTAGTATGGGTGATAAGGTAGATCCTGTAAATATTGCAAAAGCAGGTGTAGAACATGGAAAGAAGCATGGTAATGACATTGTAATATTAGATACAGCAGGAAGACTTCATATAGATGAAAATTTAATGGATGAGTTAGAGGGCATTAAGAAAAATGTTAAACCTCAGGAAATAATCCTAGTAGTGGATGCTATGACAGGTCAAGATGCAGTTAATGTGGCAGAAAGCTTTAATTCAAAACTTGGAGTTGACGGTATAATATTAACTAAGCTAGACGGTGATACAAGGGGTGGAGCAGCCTTATCAGTTAGAGCTGTTACTCAAAAGCCTATAAAGTTTGCAGGAATGGGAGAAAAACTAAGTGATTTAGAACCATTCCACCCAGATAGGATGGCATCTAGAATTTTAGGTATGGGTGATGTTCTGAGTTTAATTGAAAAAGCACAGGCTAACTTTGATGAAAAGAAAGCTATTGAACTAGAAAGAAAAATTAAAAGCCAAGAATTTTCATTTGAAGACTTTTTAGATCAATTGCAGCAGATGAAGAGTATGGGACCTATGAATCAGATATTAGAAATGATTCCAGGAGTTAACTCTAAACAATTGAAAAATTTAGATATTGATGAGAAGGAACTAGTTCATATTGAGGCAATTATTCAATCTATGACTCCTGCTGAGAGAAAGAACCCTTCTATAATAAATGGTAGTAGGAGAAAGAGAATTGCCAAGGGTAGTGGTACTAGTGTTCAAAAAATAAATAGTTTGTTAAAGCAATTTGCACAAACTAAAAAAATGATGAAACAATTTTCAGATATGGAAAAAAGTATGAAGAAAGGTGGAAAGATGAAATTTCCATTTTTCGGAAGATAAATAAACATTAAAAGGAGGTGAATATAATGGCAGTAAAGATCAGATTAAAAAGAATGGGAGCTAAGAAGAAGCCTTTCTATAGAGTAGTAGTTGCAGATTCTCGTTCACCTAGAGATGGTAGATTTATTGAAGAAATAGGTTACTATAACCCAGTTTCTGAGCCAGCTGAGGTGAAGATTAACGATGAAAAGGCTGTTAAGTGGTTAAACAATGGTGCTCAACCAACTGATACTGTAAAGGACTTATTCAAGAAGTATGGAGTAATGGAAAAGTTCGAGCAGTCTAAGTAATTGAGTGTTACACTTTAGGAGGTGTAATAAATGGGTGAGTTAATAAAAACTATAGCTAAGGCTTTAGTAGATAACCCAGACGAAGTTTTCGTCAACGAAGTTGAAGGAAAGCAATCTCTAATTGTTGAATTAAGGGTTGCACCTGATGATATGGGTAAAATCATTGGTAAGCAGGGAAGAATTGCTAAGGCGATTAGAACTGTAGCCAAAGCAGCTGCAACAAAGGAAAACAAAAGAATAGTGGTTGAAATTATTCAATAAAAGGATTAGGGAAACCTAATCCTTTTGTGTAATTTTTAAATATAGTAAGTTTAAACTGTGGAATAATATTTAAATAAAAGATTTTAAAGGAGGATATAATATGAGTAATCTCCTAAAGGTAGGGCAAATAGTAGGCACTCATGGAATACGTGGTGAAGTTAGAGTATATCCACTTACGGATTATAAGGAAAGATTTGAAGAATTAAAATGGGTATATATGGATGGCGAAAGTGATGAAAAATATCACATTAAAGGTGTTAAATATAAGAAGAATATGGTTATATTAAATATAAAGGAAATTAATACGTGTAATGATGCAGAAACTTATAGGGATAAATACTTATATATAGATAGAGAAAATGCTAGAGAGTTACCAGAAGATACATACTTTATTAGGGACTTAATAGGTATTGAAGTGTTCACTACGGAAAATGAATACATTGGTAAAATAGAAAATGTAATACAAACTAGTGCAAATGATATATATGAAATAAAAATAGAAGGAAAAAAATCTCCCGCATTAATTCCGGCTGTGGGAGAGTTTGTAAAAGAAGTAAACATTTCTGAGAAAAAGATGATTATAAAATTAATAGAGGGATTAATAGAATGAAAATAAGTGTATTGACTTTATTTCCACATATGTTTGCAGGTCCTATGGGAGAGAGCATTATAGGTCGTGCAGTAGACAATAATTTACTAGAGTTAAATATTATGAATATAAGGGATTATACTAAGAACAAACACAAAAAAGTTGATGATTATCCCTATGGTGGTGGTGCCGGCATGGTAATGCAGGCAGACCCCATATTCAATGCCCTTGAGAATATTGACACAAAAAATAGCAGGATCATATATATGACACCTAAAGGCAAAGTTTTTAATCAAGATCTAGCCATAGAGCTTTCAAAGGAAGAACATATAGTATTCTTATGTGGCCATTATGAAGGTGTAGATCAAAGGGTAATAGATCATTGGGTAACAGATGAGGTATCCATAGGAGATTACGTTTTAACAGGAGGAGAATTGCCTGCCATGGTCATGATAGACTCCATAGCCAGGATGATACCAGGGGTTTTAGGACAAAAGGTATCATATATGGATGAGTCCATATATAGTGGCCTTTTAGAATATCCCCATTATACTAGGCCTAGTGAGTATAGGGACATGCCAGTTCCAGAGGTTCTTTTATCTGGAAATCACAAAAGGATTGAAGAGTGGAGAATGGAGAAATCTTTAGAAATAACGAGGAAAAGAAGACCAGATATGTATAAAAAATATAAAAACTTGTAAAATCTATTGACTTTATAGTATTTTTGTAATATAATTCATATCTGTAGGTAGCCGCACAAATCGGGTTTAAAACGAAAGTACCTGGTATTTGGCGAGTCTGGTTAGAGGAGGTGTAATTATGTACGCTATTATAGAAACAGGTGGAAAGCAATATAGAGTTCAAGAAGGAGACACTTTATTTGTAGAAAAATTAACTGCAAATGAAGGAGAAGTTGTAGAATTCGATAAAGTGTTAGCTTTATCAAAAGAAGGACAACTAACTGTAGGAACACCATCAGTTGATGGAGCTAAAGTTTCTGCTACTGTAGTTAAAAATGGTAAAGCGCCAAAGGTTATTGTATTTAAGTACAAAGCTAAGAAAGACTACAGAAAGAAGCAAGGTCACCGTCAACCATATACTCAAGTTAAAATTGAAAAAATCAATGGTTAATTAAAATGATTAAAATTGATTTTTTAAGGAATGACCAAGGTCATATAGTAGAATTTTCCATAGAGGGACATGCAGATGCAGCACCCCATGGAGAAGACATAGTTTGTGCAAGTATTTCTATACTTTCTCAAACAACTATTTTAGCATTACATGAACTTTTATCAATAGATTTAGAGTATGCCATGGAGGATGGATATCTTTCTTGCAGATTACCTGATTTATCAAAAGAAGTTCGTGAAAAGGCTAATTTAATACTTAATACTATGTTAATTGGCATAAAAGGAACTAAGGGTATGTACAGTGAATTTATTGACCTTAATGATAAGGAGGTGTAACAGTATGTTGTTCAATATTAATTTACAACTATTTGCGAGTAAAAAAGGAGTAGGAAGCTCTAAAAACGGTCGTGATAGTCAAGCTAAAAGACTTGGAGTTAAAAGAGCTGACGGACAATTCGTATCAGGAGGAAGTATTTTAGTACGTCAAAGAGGTACTAAGATTCACCCAGGAACTAATGTTGGTAAAGGTGGAGACGATACACTTTTTGCTAAGATAGATGGAATTGTTAAGTTTGAAAGAAAAGGTAAAGATAAAAAACAAGTTAGCGTATATCCAAAGGAAGTTGTTGCGGCAGCTAAGTAATATAAACCCATGCATTTAGCATGGGTTTTCTATCTTTACGGAAAAATTAAAGTATTAGGTTTTGCATAATTAAAGAAATTTAATTATTAAACAATTTAGTATAAGTAATAATGAAAATTATAATAATAAGAATAAAAATAACCTAACTACATATATAAGGGTGATATAAATGTTTGTTGATAAGGCAAAAATTTTTGTTAAAGGTGGACGTGGCGGTAATGGTTGTGTGTCCTTTAGAAGAGAAAAATATGTACCAGCAGGAGGACCTGATGGTGGAGATGGTGGACGTGGAGGCAGCGTAATATTAGAAGTAGATGAGGGTCTAAGGACTTTAATGGACTTTAGATACCAAAAAAAGTATGTTGCTGAAAGTGGAGAAAATGGAAAAGGGAAGAAGATGTATGGTAAGGATGCTAAGGATCTTATCCTAAGGGTACCACCAGGAACTATTATTAGAGACGAAGAAAGTAATTTAATAATGGCAGACCTGACTAATCATGGAGATAGGGCAGTAGTAGCAAAGGGCGGACGTGGTGGAAAAGGTAATACCCATTTTACTACTTCTACTAGACAAGCCCCTAACTTTGCTGAAAGTGGAACTCCATCTGAGGAAAGAAATATTATATTAGAACTTAAGCTTTTAGCTGATGTGGGATTAGTTGGATTTCCTAATGTTGGAAAATCCACCATCTTGTCCATAGTAACAAAGGCTAAACCTAAGATTGCAAACTATCATTTTACTACTATTACTCCAAATTTAGGAGTTGTAGAAGTAGATAAAAAAAGTTTTGTTCTAGCGGATATACCAGGACTAATAGAAGGAGCCCATGAAGGTGTAGGTCTAGGTCTTGAATTCTTAAGACATGTGGAAAGGACTAAAATGCTTGTCCATGTGGTAGATGTATCTGGTATGGAAGGTAGAGACCCTATTGATGATTTCCACAAGATAAATGAGGAATTAAGACAATACACAGAGCTTCTTGGAAAAAAACAACAAGTAGTAGTAGCAAATAAGACAGATGTACTTTCATCAAATGAAGAATATGAAAAATTTGAAGATGAAATGAATAAACTAGGATATAAAGTATTTCCTGTATCAGCTGCTACTAATCAGGGGCTTACAGAAGTAATGAGATATGTGGCTAATGAATTAGATCATATAGAAGTTGAACCCCTTTATGATGAAAGTGAAGATTTTAAATATTATACTAATGAAGATGAAAAGAAAGATGACATTAAAGTTAGAAAAGAAAATGATTATTACATATTAGAAGGAAAGCTAGTGGAAAAAATATTTTATTCAACAAACTTCGATGATATGGATTCTTTAAGATATTTCCAAAATTTCCTAGTCAAAAAGGGGATTGTGGATGAACTAAAGAAACTTGGCATTGAAGATGGAGATATGGTAAAAATATTTGATTTTGAGTTTGAATTCTATGGATAGATGAAATTGGAGGATAAGTATGTTAAAAGGAAAACAAAGAAGCTATTTAAAGGGCCTAGCTAATAAGATGAAGCCTATAGCTCAAATCGGTAAAAATGGCATAACAGAAAGTTTTATAAGTCAATTAGATGACATGTTAGAATCAAAGGAATTAATTAAAGTAAATATATTAGAAACTAGTTTGTTAGATGCAAAGGAAGCTGCTAATGAGCTGGCTAGATTAACTAACTCTGAATTTGTACAGGCTATAGGAAATAAGTTTGTATTATATAGGGAAGCTAAAGAAGAACCGACTATAGAACTACCTAGATAACAAAGGGGTGTGACTGGGTAATATTACCTTTTGTCACACCCTTTTAATTGGTAACATTTTAAATATAATATTTGATTTAATATGTAGATACAAATATAATATAATATGAAGTCAATTTTTACTATTTTGGAGGAAGTTATATGTTTTTTAATAAACATAATGAAAATAAACCGAAAGAAAAGATAGGAATTATGGGAGGTACTTTCGACCCAATTCATTATGGACATTTAGTAATAGCAGAACAAGTCCGTTCAAAGTACAATTTGGATAAGGTAATGTTCATACCTACGGGAAATCCCCCACATAAGGAAGCTTTGGGGGTAACATCTAGTAAACATAGATATTTTATGACTCTACTTGCCACCGTGACTAATTCATATTTTGAAGTGTCTAAAATGGAAATAGATAGGGATGAAGTTTCATATACCATAAATACATTAAAATGCCTAAAGAGAGAGAATGAGGATGCAGACTTATACTTCATAACGGGAGCTGATGCCATATGTCAATTAGACACATGGAAGAATGTAGACGAGCTTGTAAACCTATGTAAGTTTATTGCAGCCACAAGACCAGGTCATTCTTCTCAAGAAGTAAATGATAAGGTTCATGAGCTTAAAAATAAATATCATGCTGAAATAGAAATAATTGACATTCCTGCATTGTCCATATCATCTACAGATATAAGAGATAGGGTTAATAAAGGACACTCTATAAAATATCTTCTTCCTGAACCCGTTGAATATTATATATATAAAAATTTTCTATATATGGATTAGGTTTTTGGAGGTATATATGGATATTAGAAGAATGAAAAAATATATTAAAAAAAATCTTTCGAAGAAGAGATATGAACACTCATTAGGAGTGGAACATGCAGCTTTAAAATTGGCTGATAAGCATAATTGTGATCTTGTGAAGGTTCAGGTAGCAGCACTTTTACACGACTGTGCAAAGAACTTTACAAATGAAGAATTACTAAAGTATATGTCACAAGTTTCAATAGAAGAAAAGGATATATATTATAAGCAACCACAATTATTACATGGCTTTGTAGGATCAATCATAGCTCAGGTGAATTTTGGAATAAAAGATGATGATATAATCAATGGAATAAGATATCATACTACTGGAAGAGAAAATATGAGTTTGTTAGAAAAAATCATTTATATATCAGATTATATAGAACCAAATAGAGTGTTTAAAGGGGTAAATGAACTAAGGGAAATAGTGGAAATGGATTTAGATTTAGGAGTATTAGAAGGATTGAATAGAACTATAAAACATACTATTGATAAAAATGAATTAATACATACCCTTAGTGTAAATGCAAGGAATTATATTTTGGCAAATATAAAGTAGCACAGGAGGAAAAAATGAAAAAGTTTTTCAAAGTATTTATTATAGCTTTTTTTTGTTTTTTACTTGTAATGGGCTCTGGAACCTACATTTTTTTAAATAGTATAGAACAAAAGGAATTTGCTACAGAAAATACAGAAGTTGACTCTAGGGAAGTTAGTGAAAAAAGAAAAATAAATATTTTAGCCGTAGGAGTAGATGCTAAGAATTTAAAAAATTCTAAAACGGCAAGAACGGATACTATGATGTTAGCTTCTATTGATACGGATACTAAAGAAATAAGTGTCATATCCATACCTAGGGATTCAAGAGTTTTAATAAGAGGAAGAAGCAAAAAAGATAAGATAAATCATGCCCATGTCTATGGGGGAATAGATCTTACTAAGAAAGCGGTAAAAGATCTATTGGGAGTTCCTATAGATTACTATGTAAAAATAAACTATGAAGGATTAGGAAAGGTAGTAGATACATTAGGTGGGGTAGAAGTAGATGTTCCCCAGTCTATGAAGTATTATGATCCTTATGCAGATCCTCCTTTGAGGATAAATATAAAAAAGGGTAAGCAGGTTCTTAATGGAGATAAGGCCATGCAATTTGTTAGATTTAGAAAGGGATACAAAAATCAAGATTTAGGAAGAATACAAGCACAACAAATGTTTATTAATGCAGTTATTAAAAAGGTTAAATCACCTAGTATAATAGTTAAATTACCAAGGCTCATAAAGAACTTTAATTCTTATGTGGATACGGATATGCCCTTATCTACTATGACATATTTAGCCATAATGGCTAAGGATTTTGATTTAAGCTCCATCCAAATGACTACAATACCAGGGGATGTAAAAACTATAAATAGTATCAGTTATTTTATACCAGATTTAGATGGGGTAAAAGAACTAGTAAATAGACTTGTGTACAATAGATAGAAAGTAAAAAATGAAATATCCTTTTAAAGTGATATTTCATTTTTTCATATGCCTAATAAAATAGTTTCCCTAGGATTGATATTAATAACAATTAACTATATAATAGTTAATGTTATGGAATTTATAAGTAAAAATGAATAAAATGATAAAAAGCATAAGATAAACTTGTTCTATTCTTTTAAAAGATAGACTAATAATAAATAAAGGATGATGTTCTTTTATTTAACATTTATTTTATATAGTTATGCTTTAACAAACATATTGTATCTAGGAGGATTTTATGATAAACAATACTATGGAAACAGTAAAAACCATAATAAAGGCAATAGACGAAAAAAAAGGATTAGATATTAGGATTTTAGATATAAATAATGTATCAAATATTGCAGATTTTTTTGTTATAGCCCATGGAAAATCCACGAGACAAGTAAAGGCAATTGCTGACGAAGTAGAAAAGACATTAAAAGAAAAATCTGTTTTATTAGGCCATAAGGAAGGCTACAGGGATGGTAAATGGATATTATTAGATTATAAAGATGTGGTTGTCCATGTTTTTACAGAAGAAGAAAGAGGATTTTATGGAGTAGAAAGGGTATGGAAGGATGCTAAGGATATATGCCTTGACAACTTCTAAAAAAAAAATTATAATAAAGTAAATTTTGTGGAATTAAAAGTAAATATAGTAAAATAGAGGAGTAGTAGAATTGGAATTTTTTTCAGAGAGTCGATGGAAGGTGTGAATCGGTATAAGGAAGATTTGAACTTGCCTCATGGTAATAAATAGGTTAGTTACCTTTATCAAACTACTAAAGAGGACATGAACATGTCAATTAGGGTGGTACCGCGGGTATTTCTCGTCCCTACTAAGTGGATGAGAAGTATTTTGGGTACTTTTTTTTGTAAATAAAAAAATAATAATAAGAGAATTAGGAGGAGTAATATGTCTAGATACGATTATAGTACAATTGAAAAGAAATGGCAGGAATCATGGGACAAGGATAATGCCTTTGAGACAAAGAATGATACACAAAAAGAAAAATACTATGTTTTAGAAATGTTTCCTTATCCATCAGGAAAGTTACATATGGGACATGTTAGAAATTATTCTATAGGTGATGTGGTAGCTAGATTTAAGAAGATGAAGGGGTATAATGTTCTTCATCCTATGGGATGGGATTCCTTTGGTCTTCCAGCTGAAAATGCTGCCATAAAGCATGGAATACATCCTAATAAGTGGACATGGGAAAATATTGAAGAAATGAGAAACCAACTAAAGGAATTAGGAATAAGTTATGACTGGAATAGGGAAGTTGCCACTTGTCATCCAGATTACTATAAGTGGACCCAATGGATTTTCTTACAAATGTATAAAAATGGACTAGCATATAAGAAAAAATATCCTGTAAACTGGTGTCCATCTTGTGAAACAGTTCTTGCCAATGAACAGGTTGTTGGTGGCCTATGTGAAAGATGTGATACGGCAGTAGGTAAAAAGGACTTAAGTCAATGGTATTTTAAAATAACAGATTATGCAGATGAATTATTAGAGGATATAGAAAAATTAAAGGGATGGCCAGATAAGGTTAAGATAATGCAAAAGAACTGGATTGGTAAGAGTACTGGAGCTGAAATGACCTTTAATATAGATGGCTTTGATGAAAAACTAGATATATTTACTACTAGACCAGATACTATCTGTGGAGTAACATATATGGTTTTAGCTCCAGAACACCCATATGTTGAAAATCTAGTAAAGGGAACTGAGTATGAAGAGTCTGTAGCTAAGTTTAAAGAAAAATTACAGCATATGTCTGAAATTGAAAGAACATCAACCACTGTAGAAAAAGAAGGAGTTTTCCTAGGTAGATATGCTATTAATCCTGTTAATGGTAAGAAAATTCCCATATATATAGCAAATTATGTACTTATGGATTATGGTACTGGTGCTATAATGGCAGTACCTGCCCATGATGAGAGAGACTTTGAATTTGCAAAGAAATATGATCTTAGTATAATTCCTGTAATAGAACCTAAGGATATGAAATTAGATGAAAACATGGAATGTGCCTATACTGGAGAAGGGGTAATGATAAATTCTGGACACTTTAATGGTACAGATAGTAAAGAGGGAATAGAAAAGATGGTAAATTTCCTAGAAGAAAAGGGTTTAGGAAAGAAAACTATTAACTTTAGACTTAGAGACTGGTTAATCTCTAGACAAAGATACTGGGGAACTCCTATTCCTATAGTATATTGTGATGATTGTGGTACAGTAGCCATAGAAGAAAAGGACTTACCATTAGAACTTCCAACGGACGTAGTATTTTCAGGTAAGGGAAAATCTCCACTTACTACAAGTGAAAGTTTTATGTATACTCCTTGTCCAAAGTGTGGTAAAAAGGCTAAGAGAGAGACAGATACAATGGATACTTTCGTAGATTCTTCTTGGTACTTCTTAAGATATGCAGATCCTAAGAATCACTCAGAAATATTTAATAAGGAAATAGCAGATTACTGGATGCAAGTTGACCAATATATAGGAGGAGTAGAACATGCTATACTTCACTTATTGTATGCTAGATTCTTTACAAAGGTATTAAGTAAACTTGGGTATTGTTCCGATTCTGAGCCATTTGAGAACTTATTAACTCAAGGAATGGTTCTTAAGGATGGAGCTAAAATGTCTAAATCTAAGGGAAATGTAGTTAGCCCTAAAGAAATCATTGAAAAATATGGTGCAGATACGGCTAGAACATTCATACTATTTGCTGCTCCTCCTGAGAGGGATTTAGAATGGAGTGATGCAGGTGTTGAAGGCTGCTTTAGATTCTTAAATAGAGTATGGAGAGTAGTAGATGAACTAAAAGGCATGGACTCTAATAAAGATAGAGAATTAACTAGGGAAGATAAACAACTAAATTACATGATACACAACACTATAAAAAGAGTTAGTGAAGATATAGAAGAGAGATTTAATTTTAATACAGCAATAAGTGCTATCATGGAACTTATAAATGAAGTTTATAAGTATAAGGATTTAGATGGTGAAAAGAATGAAAAATTATTAAAAGAGGCCCTTGAAGCTATCGTGGTTTTATTAGCTCCATTTGCCCCTCACATGACAGAAGAGTTATGGAGTATGTTAGGAAAGGAAATGAGTGTACACGAAGCTAGTTGGCCAACTTATGATAAAAAAGCTATCATAAAAGATGAAGTGGAAATTGTAGTTCAAGTAAATGGAAAAGTTAGAGACAAAATAGTTGTAGCTGCTAACATGAGCAAGGAAGATATGGAAAAAGAGGCCATGGGTAATGAAAAAATAGCTGGATTAATAGCTGGAAAGAACATAATCAAGGTTATTGCAATTCCGAGAAAATTAGTTAATATTGTTGCTAAATAGATAAAAAATAAGAGTCTTTTAAAAGACTCTTATTTTTTATACTTATTAACTTGTTTATATTTTCCTAACCTACGTTTTTTTATTTTACGACGTTTAATACGTCTCATGGTTACTATGGTCCTATAGATTAAAAATAATAGTATTAAAGAGGATAATCCTATGAGAATGCTTTTACCTATAGTAAAAGTAGGAAAAAGCTTTTTCTCTTCTAAGGACCTATCAGATATTAGATCTACTTTTGCAAATTCCGAATCATTGTTGGTATAGATTATTTGGCCAAGAATTTGGCCCTTTTCTATAGGTAGTTTTATTCCATCTGTTATTTCAACTTTTTTTTGTATATTATAACTACCATCCTTAGGAACTGTTTTGTATAAAGTATTTTTAGTCAAAAGATTTATATTTAAACTCTTATCATTGTTCACATATATACTTTTCACCTTTTTATTTCCAATTGTAAGTTTTATAGTCTTAAAACCTTCAAAGGCATAATCGAGTAAGGTTCTTGTATCCGAGTATATATTTTTTCCTGTTGCCTTTAATACTACACTTATAACCCTATGTCCATCCTTTTGAGCTGTGGCTACTAGGCACTGCTGAGCAGCAACTGTATATCCAGTTTTAATGCCATCTACAATGTCGTATTTTATATCAATTAATTCACCCTTATATTCCATTTTATTTCTGCCACCAGTTCCCCACAAAAGTCTATTGGAATTTTTTAAATATCTAGTTTCTTCCTGTTCATTTGTAGGTGGAATTTCATATCTTGATGTTTTAACAATTTCGCGAAATTTTGGAATCTCCATGGCTTTTTTAGCTATTAAAGCTAAGTCATAGGCTGTAGTTATGTGGTTTGGGTCTGGTAATCCATTTGGATTTGTGAAATTAGTATTTTTTGCTCCCAATTCCTTTGCCCTTTTGTTCATTAAATTTGCAAAGGAATCTACATTTTCAGAAATGTGGATGGCTAATGCTACAGCAGCATCATTAGCTGACTTTACTAATAAGGCATACAATAATTGTTCTACAGTAACTTTTTCACCTTCATTTAAATAAATTCGACTACCACCTGTAAAGGGACTTTTATCGTCTATAGTTACAACTTCATCTAATGTACAATTTTCAAGGGTGAGTAAAGCAGTCATTATTTTAGTAGTGCTTGCGGGATACATGGGAGTATTACCATTTTTTTCATATAGTACATCACCAGTTTGGAAATCTATTAATATACCACTAGGGGCACTTATTGTAGGTTGAGAAACTGCAAATGCATCAGTAATAAATACTACATTAAATAATAGGACGAACAATAGGATAAAGGTTATTATGTTTTTTTTCACGTTATTACCTCCCAATAAGTTGACTACCTTACTAGTATAGCAAAAACTAAGGGGATTTTTAATAGGTTTAATTAAAAATAGTTAAATAATCGTATATATTGTTAAATAATATTAGAGATACTATCTATTAGGAGGTGCCCCATGAAAAAAGAAAGGATTGTAATAGGTTTAATCATAGTAATTAGTTTAATATCCCTGTGGAATAGTAATTATATTGGGAAAAAGGATTCATATGAAATATCAATTAATGAAATAAAAGATAATATGAATGAAAAGGAAGAAGACAATGTAAAAGAAAATAGAAAAATTATAATAGATATTTGCGGTAGCATTAAAAATCCAGGTATAATAGAATTAAAAGAAAATTCTAGAGTGGCAGATGCGATTCAAATGGCTGGTGGATTTAGGCAAGATGTGGATAGATTGAAGGTTAATTTAGCAAAAAAGCTCATAGATGGAGAACAAATATATATTCCTTCCATAAATGATAAAGATCAGTCCACAGAGGATAAAAAAGTAAATATTAATTTAGCTACTAAAGAAGAATTGATTAATTTAAATGGCATAGGTGAAAGTTTGGCCGTGAGAATAATAGAATATAGAAGTAACTATGGAAATTTTGAAAAAATTAATGATATAATGAATGTAACAGGCATAGGCAGTAAAAAATTCGATAGTATAAAAGATTTTATACGTTGCTATTAGAAGAGGTGATAAAATGACAAAAGAGTTAGTAAAATTAACCCAAATGGCTAGAACATCAGGATGAGCTGCTAAAATAGGGCCAGAGGACCTGGCTAAAGTATTGTGCAACTTACCTAAAATAGAAGATAAGAATTTAATAATAGGACTAGATACGGCTGATGACGCAGCTGTATATAAATTATCCGAAGACACGGCAATAATTCAGACACTGGATTTTTTCACTCCTGTAGTGGATGATCCCTATGAATTTGGACAAATTGCGGCAGCAAATTCATTAAGTGACGTATATGCCATGGGTGGAAAACCCCTTTTAGCCATGAATATAGTATGCTTTCCAACTTGTATATCCTTAGATATTTTAGGAGATATATTAAGGGGAGGAGCAGATAAAGTAAAGGAAGCTGGAGCTACCCTAGTAGGTGGTCATAGTGTAGATGATAATGAACCTAAATATGGACTATCAGTAACTGGACTAGTTCATCCAGATAAGGTTATGGGTAATAATATGGCAAAAGAAGGGGATGTACTTGTTTTAACTAAACCGGTAGGAAGTGGCATTTTAAATACGGCCATAAAGGCAGATCTTTTGTCCCATGAAGAAAAAAGAGAAGTAATTAAAATAATGGCCAATTTAAACAAGGTGGCAGCCGAGGGAATGAATATGTGTGAAGCTAATGCTTGTACAGACATAACTGGATTTGGCCTTTTAGGACATTGTCTTGAAATGGCGAAGGCCAGTGGGGTTACCATTATAATCAATAGTGACAACATGCCTATTATGGGTAAGGCACTAGAGTATGCTCAAATGGGTTTAATTCCTGCAGGTGCGTATAAAAATGAGAATTATATAAAATCTCATTTAGAAATAAGTGATGAAGTAAACAGAGAATTAATAGACATAATGAATGATCCTCAAACATCAGGAGGTCTATTAGTATCTATACCAAAGGAAAGAGTATCTAATTTGATGGAGTTTTATGAAAATAATTTAGATACAGAATTTAGGATTGTTGGAGAAGTTATAAAAAAGAAGGATAAATACATTTATGTGAAATAGGCATCATTAGATGCCTTTTCAAATGCTAGGATAAACCATAATAAAATTTTATTTAAATGGAGTGATTTATATGGCAGATAAAAGACAATTATTTAGCTTGATTCCTAAAGTAGATGATATATTAAATGAAAAAAAAATAATAGATATACTAAAAGATTATGATAGGGATTTTGTACTCAAACATGTGAGACAAAATATAGAAAATATTAGAAAACAGATTGTGAAATTGAAGGACAATGAAATAGAAACCTTTAAAATTGAGGAAGATATGGTAATTTCAAATATATTAAAATCTGTAGACGAAGAAAAGGCAATGAATTTAAGGAGAGTAGTAAATGCTACAGGTGTAGTACTTCATACTAACTTAGGAAGAGCTCTTATTAATGATAATTTAAAAAATAGCATATGGGACGCTGTTAGTAATTATTCTAATTTAGAATATGACATAGAAACGGGAAAGAGAGGATCTAGATACTCTCATGTAGAAGAAGTCCTAAGTCAGCTTACAGGGGCAGAAAGTGCCATGGTTGTAAATAATAATGCGGCAGCCGTATTATTGGTTTTAAGTACTATGGCTAAAAATAAAGAAGTGATCGTATCTAGAGGTCAACTAGTAGAGATAGGTGGTGCTTTTAGAGTTCCTGAGGTTATGGAACAGGGTGGAGCCCTTTTAAAAGAAGTGGGTACTACAAATAAGACCCATGTATGGGATTATGAAAAGGCCATAGGAGAGGAAACAGGACTTTTGTTGAAAGTTCATACGAGTAACTATAAGGTTTTAGGTTTTACAAAAGAAGTATCCATTGAGGAATTAGTAGAAATAGGAGATAAATATAAATTACCTGTAATTGAGGATATAGGAAGTGGAACTTTAGTAGATTTCTCCAAATACGGAATAACAAAGGAACCAACAGTACAAGAGAGTATAAAGAAGGGTATAGATGTGGTTACCTTTAGTGGAGACAAACTATTAGGAGGGCCTCAGGCAGGCATAATAGTAGGAAAAAAGGAATATATTGATTTAATGAAAAAGAATCCATTAACTAGGGCTATTAGAATAGATAAATTAACTTTAGCTGCCCTAGAAGGTACATTAAGAACATATCTTACTTCTAAAAATCCAGATAAGGAAATTCCTACTTTAAGAATGTTAACTTATACTAAGGAAGAAATAAGTGAAAAGGCCTATAAATTACATGATATTTTAAGAAATTCTCTAGTTGATTTTAATATAGAAAAGGAAGAAGGCCACTCTCAAGTTGGAGGAGGGTCTATGCCTACTGAATATTTAAAAACTACTTTAATTAAAGTAAGCCATAAAGAAAAAAATGCTAGTTATATAGAAAAGAAAATGAGAGAAAATAATATTCCAGTAATAGGTAGAATAAGTGAAGAAAATATATTATTAGATGTACGTACAGTAAAGGAAGATGAATTTAATATAATCAAAACATGCTTATTAGAAATAGAGAAAATGGCACAGGGAGGCAAGTAGGGTGAAAAATGTTGTAATTGGAACAGCAGGGCATATAGATCATGGTAAAAGTACCTTAATTAAGGCGTTAACAGGTTTGGACCCAGATAGATTGAAAGAAGAGAAAAAAAGAGGTATTACCATAGATCTGGGATTTGCTGAATTTGTTTTACCAAGTGGAAAGAGGGCAGGAGTAGTAGATGTACCAGGTCATGAGAAATTCATAAAAAATATGTTAGCAGGTATAGGTGGTATAGATATTGTATTATTAGTAATAGCTGCTGATGAAGGGGTAATGCCTCAGACTCAAGAACATTTAGATATTCTATCCATACTAGAAATAGAAAAGGGAATTGTTGTACTTACTAAAGCAGATTTAGTAGATGAGGATTGGCTTTCTTTAGTAAAGGAAGACATAAAAGAAAAGCTAAAGGGTACTTTTTTAGAGGATGCTACTATGATGGAAGTGTCAGCTCTAGAAGGAAAAGGTTTAGATGAGCTATCCTATGAAATAGATAGACAAACGGATGAACTAAAAAATAGAAATACAAACTTACCTCCAAGGATACCTATAGATAGGGTCTTTTCCATATCAGGGTTTGGAACTGTTATAACAGGAACCCAAATAGAAGGAACTTTTCAAGTTGGAGATGAAGTAGTAATATATCCAAATAAAATAAGTACAAAGATAAGAGGAATACAAGTCCATGGAAAGAGTGTGGACAGGTCATATGCAGGACAGAGAGTTGCTATAAATCTTGCAAATATGAAAAAGGATGATATTAAAAGGGGAGATGTACTTAGCATAGATAAGGTCCTAGAACCAACAATGATGCTAGATGCAAAGGTTAGTGTACTAAAAGAATCAAATTGGTCTATTAAAAATAGGTCAAGGCTTAGATTATATCATGGTAGTTCTGAGGTCTTATGTAGGGTTGTGATTTTGGATAAAGAGGAGATATTACCAGGGGAATTTGCTTACATTCAATTAAGGCTAGAAGAAGAAATCGTAGCAAAGAGAGATGATAAAATAGTCCTTAGATTTTACTCACCGATGGAAACTATAGGTGGTGGGTTCATAATAGACTCTAACCCTTATAAGCATAAAAGATTTAAAGATGACATAATTGAAAAATTACAATTAAAAGAAAAGGGAGATATAGAGGATCTCATTGACGAGATGATCAAAGTTAATAGTGAAAACTATGAAACTATGAAGTCTTATATAGATAAGGGTGAATTTGAAGAAAATGAGATGAAAAATGTCATTGAAAAATTCATTGAAGAGGATAAAGTGGTTAAGTTTGTAGATAATGTTATATTACATAAAGACTATTTAGAAAAGATTAAAGAAAATATCATAAAAGAGCTAGAAGATTTCCATAATAAGAATAATTTAAAGTTAGGAATGAAGAAGGAAGAACTTAGGAATAAAGTTATGAAAAAGGTGAAAAATAAATTATACGATGATTTGTTAGTTTATTTTGAAAATATATTAAACTTAGTAGATAATAAGGTTTCATTAAAGGATTTCAAAGTCATATATACTAAAGAACAAGAAGAAATGAAGAAAAGAATTGAAGATAATCTTATTAAAGGTAGATTTAGTCCTAAGACTGTAAAGGAAATGGCTGAAACCTTTAAAGATGAAGAAGGGTTTAATAAGGTTATTCAATCTATGATTGATTTTAATCTAGTAATAAAGTTAGATGAAAATATTGTACTATATCATAGTGTTTATGACGAAGCTGTAAGTATGATAAAAGATTTTATAAAGGATAATGATGGTATTACTCTAGGTCAGTGTAGAGATGTACTTGGTACCACAAGAAAATTTGCTCTGCCTCTGTTAGAATACTTAGATAATAATAAGATAACTAAAAGAGATGGGGATAAACGTATAATTAATTAAGAGAATAGAAATATGAAAACTAACCTTAATTTGGGAATTAAGGTTAGTTTTTTATTTAGATGAATTAAGAGGATGGTCAACCATAAAGTGATTATTTATACATTATGTAAACAGTGATATAATTTTTGGTATTAGTGTGAGGAGGGAAAAAATGATACTCAGATTAACTGGACTTATTGTAGCTTTGGGAATTCTAATGAATACATTGCCAGTCCATGGCGATTCATATGTAATGCATACGGTGAAAATGGGTGAAACATACTCAACAATAGGAAAACAATATAATAAGAGTGAAGAAGAAATAAGAAAATTAAATGGATATTCAAAAAAAATATACACAGGGAATTTAGTAAAGATTAATCCTATTAAAGGTAATAAGAGCATAGGAATAAATGTTAATGGTAAGCTATTACAAGTGGATAGTGAACCGTATATGGAAAAATCTAGAGTATTTGTTCCCGTGAGCTTTATAGCTAAGGCGTTAAATGTGAATGAAATTAAGTGGGATAAAGAAAGTGAAAGTGCCATTATAAAGGACAATAATAAAGAAATTATTTTGCCAATAAAATCAGACAAAGTAGTTATAAATGGGAAAGAAGTTAAATTAGATGCTCCCATTAATATTAATGATGGAAGAACTTTTGTTCCTATTAGGTTTGTAGCCCAAGCTCTTGATTGTGAAGTAGGGTGGAATGCTAAGGAATATATAGTAAACATAAAAAAAGAGGAAGAACTTATAGAAAAAGTACAGAAAAACTATGGAGAAGAAGATTTGTATTGGTTATCTAGGATAGTAGAAGCAGAAGCCAAGGGAGAACCCTTTGAGGGAAAGCTAGGGGTAGCCAATGTGATAATAAATAGAAGAAAACATCCTCAATTCCCAGGTACAATAAAGGATGTTATATTTGACAATAAATGGGGATATCAATATACTCCCGTTGTGAATGGAACTATATATAACAATCCTTCTGAGGATAGTATAAGAGCAGCCATCATGGCATTAGGGGGTAATAATAATATAGGTGATTGTCTATATTTCTTAAATCCTAGAAAAATAACTAACTTTTGGGTAGTTAAAAATAGAAAATATTATACAACAATAGAAGAACATGACTTTTATTTGTAAAATAGAGTAGACCTTAGTTCTGCTCTACTCTATTTTATGTTTACCCCATGTGGTAAGATTATTGTGGTAGAGATGAAATAATGAAGTTCTATGAACTTTTATGTATAATAGTAATTTATTATGTAAATAATAAAGAGGATTGAGAAAGTTATGAATATGGTCATTTTACCTTTATGTCCCGCAACACGTCGAAAAATGTAAAAATACCCATTGACAATAAAAAATATATTGTGCTATAATCAAATAGCAATAGTAAGTACAAGTACATGGGAGTAGATGGTGGCTGGTGTTGCCTCTGGTCTTCAAAACCAGTATGAGGGGTTAGTAGCTTCTTAGGTGGGTTCGATTCCCACATATTCCCGCCAATTATTTTAAAGAGTTTGCAAAAGCAGACTCTTTTTTCTATTTGTTGGAATAGAATAAGAAAAAGTGGTAATAATATACTGTTAGATGGGAGGTATATTATGAGAAGAAGGAAACCAAAGGGTAGAATAATTTTTATTTGTGTCTTTTTACTAGCAGCTAGTTTTATATATGGATATTATACAAAGGATAATAATGAGGAAGAGAAAATCACTTTAGGTGGGAAAAAAGTAGAAGAAAAAAATCCAACTAAAAAGGAAAAGGTAGAAATATCAAAAAAGGATACTAATAAAAAAATTGAAGAAACTAAGAAAAATGTGGAAACTAATGGGGATGAAGAAAAAATAAATGAAGAGTTAGTTACAGAAAAAACTCAAATGGTATTTAAAACCCATTATGAAAAATATAATGATATAAAGGTGGAAAAGAAAAAGGTGCCTAAGGATGTAATTGGATCTGACATGGATACCTTTAGGGAATATGTACAAAATAGCTACGAAAATTGGAAAATAAGAAAGATAGATAAAAATGAGGTAGAGTTGTATAAAAATAGTGATGAAATTCCACCTAATTATTATCTTATAAAGGAATTAGATGAGTATTTAGCAGTATATAAAACTGATGAGAATGGAAAATTAACCTTAGTAGAAAAGACAGATATTCCACTAAATGTTTTAGGAGAAACAGATATAGGATATATTAAAGCAGGTATAAAAAAGAAGACCTTAGAAGAAATATATAGTGTATTAGAGGATTATAGTAGTTAGAATATATAGTTATACAGATTTATTGTAGTTAATTTAATATGCATATAAAATTTCAAGCGCCAATAGGCGCTTTTTTACATGAGAAGGGAATTAAGAACTAGTTACCCATATTTAATCTTATATGTAATTATGTTACAATGAAGTGTATGACTGTATATACAAAGGGGAGAAATATGATGAGAATCTTAGGGATAGACCCAGGAATAGCTATAGTAGGATATGGAATAATTGATTATGTGGGAAATAAGTTTAAAACAGTAGACTATGGAGCCATAACTACAGATTCTAAAATGAAAACATCAAAGAGGTTAAAAGTAATATATGATTCACTAGAAGAACTCATAAAAGTACATAAACCAGATGTTATTGCCATAGAGGAATTGTTTTTTAATAAGAATGTTAAAACAGCTCTCATAGTAGGTCACGCAAGGGGAGTATGTATATTGGCAGGAGAAAACTTTAACCTAGACATATTTGAATATACACCGTTACAAGTGAAACAAGGTATAGTTGGATATGGTAGGGCTGAGAAAAAGCAAGTTCAAATTATGACAAAGACCCTTTTAAATTTAAAGAGTGTGCCTAAACCGGATGATGTGGCAGATGCACTGGCTGTGGCCATTTGTCATGCCCATTCAGGAAAGTTTGGAAATTTATTCAGTTTAAAATAGAGTGGAGGACGTACTTATGTTTGCTTATATAAAAGGCTCTTTAGAGTATAATGGTGGAGACCACATAATAGTGGAGAACAATGAAATTGGATACAAGGTATTTACAACAAGTTTTTCCATAGGTGAATTTCTTAAAAGGGAAGGAAATATATGTGTATATACGAAAGTTGTAAATAGGGACGATGAAATGAATATATATGGATTTTCATCAAATGAAGAGATGGATATGTTTAATAAATTAGTAAGTGTATCTGGTGTAGGAAGTAAAATGGCACTTGGGATACTATCATCCATATCATTAGGTCAGCTAGTTGGAGCTATTGTGGCAAATGATACAAAGGAACTTACAAAGGCCCAAGGGGTAGGAAAGAAAACAGCTCAAAGAATAGTACTAGAATTAAAGGATAAGGTGGATAAAAATTTAGCTTTAATTCAACCAAGTTTCCATGATTTCATAACACCAAGTGAAAATCATGTGGATGAGGCAACCCAAGCCCTAATGAGCTTAGGATATAAAAAGTCAGAAGTGGAAAATGCTATAGGGAAAATAAAGGTTGATAATTTAAGGGTTGAAGATATAATAAAAGAGGTCCTAAAAATTCTTTCACTATAGGAAAGGAGGCGTATATAATTGTATAATATGGAAGATGACAGAGTTATAACTAGTTCTTTAAAGAATGAAGACTGTGAAATAGAAAATAATTTAAGACCTAAGAGTATAGGCGAGTATGTAGGTCAAGAAAAGGTAAAAGAGAAATTAAATATATTTATACAAGCAGCAAAAATGAGAAATGAAGCCTTAGACCATGTCCTATTATACGGACCACCAGGATTGGGAAAAACAACCCTTTCTAGTATTATATCCCATGAAATGGGTGTAAACTTAAAAATCACATCGGGTCCTGCCATAGAAAGGCCAGGAGATCTAGCAGCCATATTAACTAATCTAAGTGAGAATGATGTTTTGTTTATAGATGAAATACATAGATTGAGTAGAAGTGTAGAAGAAGTATTATATCCTGCCATGGAGGATTATGCACTAGATATTATTATAGGAAAAGGTCCAAGTGCCAGATCTATAAGGCTGGATTTAAGTAAATTTACTTTAATTGGAGCTACTACTAGGGCGGGCCTTTTAACATCACCCCTTAGGGATAGGTTTGGTGTTATATGCAAATTAGAATTGTACAAGCCAGAAGAACTAAGTGAGATAATAATTAGATCAGCTAATATACTAGGTATACTAATAGAAAAGAGTGCAGCACTTGAAATTGCCAAAAGATCTCGAGGGACACCGAGGATTGCAAATAGGATTTTAAAGAGAATAAGAGACTTTGCCCAAGTGAAAGGGAATGGAATGATAACCCATGAAATATCTAATGATGGTTTAAAGTTATTAGAAGTTGATGAGTATGGATTAGACAATACGGATAGAAGCATATTAAAAACCATAATAGGCAAATTTAGTGGTGGACCTGTAGGCTTAGATACCCTTGCCGCATCCACAGGAGAAGAAAGAACTACAATAGAAGATGTTTATGAACCCTTTTTACTACAATTAGGGTTTATAGAAAGAACTCCAAAAGGAAGAAAAGTTACTAAACTTGGATACGAACACTTAGGAATTAAGTGGGAATAGGAGTGTATAACATGAAAAAGTTTATGGGTCTATGTGTAATTGTAATTTTAATTGTGATGAATACCTTTTGTGTAAGTGGACAAGTAAATATTCCAGAAACAATAAAAGTGGGCATCATATTTGGCAATAAGGAAATTGATAATATTAGGCTAGAGGGAGATTCGAAAATAATTATTGTAAAAGATGGAGATGTAATTAATGAAGGTTCCACCTTCATATTGAAAAAAGATGATGGAAATACTTTGAAAGTAATAGGTAAAAATGGTGATGACATACTTCAGTATGATGTAAAAAAGGATAAAGTTTATTTTAAGGGAGATAAGATAATAAAAGTAAATGGTAAAACCTATAGAGGGAGCATAATGGTAGATAGGTATTATAATAGTGATCTTACCATAATAAATGAACTTAAGATGGATGAATATCTATATGGGGTCTTGCCAAAGGAAATAATATCCAAGTCTTGGCCATTAGAAGCACAAAAAGCTCAAGCTGTAGCAGCTAGGAATTTTGCTTTAGTAAAATTAGGTTTACACAAGGACTTAGGATTTGATTTATGCAATAGTACCCATTGTCAAGTATATGGTGGGTTTTCTGTGGAAAATAGCCAATCAAATAGAGCTGTAGATGAAACAAGTGGACAAGTATTGACTTACAATGGACAAGCAATTTCTACATATTACCACTCAAATAGTGGTGGCAAAACTGAAAATATGGAAAACGTATGGTCTAAAGCAGTAGAATATATAAAGAGTGTGGAAGATCCTTACTCTATTGGTGCACCTAATGACTCTTGGGAAAAAAGCTATTCAAAATATGAAATTGAAAATATACTAAATAATGGAGAAAATCACATAGGAAAACTAAAAAGCATTAAAATTAAGAATAGGGCAGATAGTGGAAGAGTTACTGAACTAGAGATTATTGGAGATAGAGATAAAATAATTCTACAAAAGGATAAGATACGAAAGGTATTTGGTTATAATAATATAAAGAGTACCTGGTTTAATATAAAGCATGATGGGGACAGGAATAAAATAGTCCTACAAGAACCCTATGAAGAATCTAGACGTGTGACTATGGAGAATGTATATGTTATAAGTGATAAAAAAACTATGAAAGTAGAGGAACAATTATACATACACAATGGTGAGACCACAAGTGAAATAAATTTTGAAAATGTTTCAGATGACTATTTATTCGTAGGAAGAGGATGGGGTCATGGATTAGGTATGAGTCAATGGGGTGCTAAAAAGATGGCAGAAGAAGGATTCTCCTATGAGGAAATATTAAAGTTTTATTATAAAAATATACTATTAGAAAGATAAGGGGCATGAGAATGAACAAAAGTGATTTTTATTTTGATTTACCAGAAGAATTAATAGCTCAAACTCCCATAAAGGAAAGGGATACATCAAAATTGATGGTGGTAGACAGAGAAACTGGTGATATTGACCACAAACAATTTAAGGATATTGTGAAATACTTAAAAGAAGGAGATTGCTTAGTATTAAATAATACAAAGGTATTACCTGCAAGATTATTTGGAGCTAAGGAACATACTGGTGGAAAAGTGGAATTTCTATTACTAAAGAGAATAGAAGGAGATAAGTGGGAAACCTTAGTAAAACCTGGAAAAAAGGCTAAACCAGGAGATGTAATAGTCTTTGGGGATGGAATATTAAAGGCAAATGTATTAAAAGTTGGGCAAGAAGGGGCTAGGATAGTAGAGTTTGTGTATAAAGGAATATTTGAAGAAATATTAGATGAGTTAGGAACTATGCCTTTACCACCATATATTAAAGAAACTCTAAATGAAAAGGAAAGATATCAAACTGTATACGCTAAGGAACAGGGGTCAGCAGCAGCACCTACTGCGGGTCTTCACTTTACTAAAGAATTAATTGAAGAAGTGAAAAATAAAGGGGTCAAAATTGCTTATGTAACCCTTCACGTGGGACTTGGGACTTTTAGACCCGTAAAGGCAGAAAGTATATATGATCATAAAATGCATGAAGAATTATACATCATAGAAAGGGAAGCTGCCCATGTAATTAATAAAACTAAAGAAGAAGGTGGTAGAATCATAACTGTAGGAACCACATCCACAAGAACTTTAGAAAGTGCAGCAGATGAATTTGGAAGAGTAAAAGCTGAAAGTAAATGGACTAACATTTTCATGTATCCAGGATATGAATTTAAAGCAGTAGATGGTATAATAACAAATTTTCATTTACCAGAGTCCACACTTATAATGTTAGTAAGTGCTTTTATGGGAAGAGAAAGAACATTAAATGCATATGAAGAAGCTATTAGAAATAAGTATAGATTTTTTAGTTTTGGAGATGCAATGTTTATAATATAGTCATAGTAGATTTAGGAGGAAAGATTAATGGCAATTAAATATGAATTAATAAAGGTTTGTAAACAAAGTGGAGCAAGGCTTGGGAAAATACATACACCCCATGGAGTTATAGAAACTCCTATTTTTATGCCAGTAGGAACACAAGCTACTGTAAAGGCCATGACGCCAGAGGAATTAAAAAAGATTGAAGCACAGATAATATTAAGTAATACATATCATCTATATTTAAGACCAGGACATAAGTTAGTAGAAAAGGCTGGGGGTCTTCATAAATTCATGAATTGGGATAGGCCAATTTTAACAGATAGTGGTGGATTTCAAGTATTTAGTTTAGGAGATTTAAGAAAAATATCTGAAGAAGGTGTTGAATTCAGATCCCATATAGATGGTTCAAAACATTTTTTAAGCCCTGAGAAGGCCATTGAGATAGAAAATTCATTGGGAGCAGATATTATTATGGCCTTTGATGAATGTGCTCCATATCCTGCAGATAGACAGTATGTGAAAAATTCATTAGAAAGAACTACAAGATGGTTAAAAAGATGTATAGATGCTCATAAATATCCAGACCGTCAAGCTTTGTTTGGAATAATCCAAGGTGGTATGTATAAAGATTTAAGACATCAAAGTTTAAATGAGATTCTTTCTTTTGATCTACCAGGATATGCAGTGGGAGGACTTAGTGTAGGAGAACCAAAGGATTTAATGTATGAAGTACTAGAATATACTACTCCACTTATGCCAAAGGACAAACCAAGGTATTTGATGGGTGTTGGAAGTCCAGATTGTTTAATTGAAGGTGTTATAAGAGGTATAGATATGTTTGACTGTGTCCATCCTACTAGAATAGGGAGAAATGGAACAGCCATGACTTCTATTGGTAGAGTAGTAATTAAAAATGCCAAGTATGCAGAAGATTTCATGCCCCTTGATCCAAATTGTGATTGTTATACATGTAAAAACTATTCGAGGGCATATATAAGACATTTATTTAAAGCAGGTGAAATTCTAGCATCAAGGTTAGTTACATACCACAACTTACATTTCTTACTAAACTTAATGAAAGAGATAAGGCAAGCTATTAGGGAAGATAGACTATTAGATTATAGAAGAGAATTTTTTCAAAAATATGGATATACTTTATAATTAATAGAGGTTTTTTTCACATGGATGTAGAAATAAATTAAAGACTATATCTAAAGGAGGAAGGATTAAATGCAACAACAATTTATGCAACCTATTATAATGACAGTGGTGTTTATAACCATATTTTACTTCTTTATAATAAGACCCCAAAAGAAGAGAGAAAAACAAGTAAAGGATATGAGGTCTAATTTAAAAGTGGGAGATTATGTAGTTACAATTGGTGGAATCCAAGGGAAAATATTTAAAATTAAGGAAGATGATATTACTATAGAAGTTGGTTCTGATAAGGTTAAATTAAGGATATCTAGATGGGCAATAGGTAGCGTGGTAAATAAGTAATTCTAAGTGGGGCAAGAGGTTATGTGCCCTTAAGTTCAGCTTGACAGTATATAAAAAAAGATATACAATTATAACAGATATTGGTGTGTGGAGTTTATAATTAAGGAAGAAACCTAGTTAGTATTTTAAATTTTTACTATAATAATAAAATAGTGGAAGATTTAAAAACCGAGGATTCTCGGTTTTATTCTTTATCTGACTCTTTATCAAAAGGGAGGTGTGAGATATTAGTCAATTTTACATTATAGCAATATCAGCATTAACTGCTGGCATAGGCGTAGGCATAGGGTATTTAGTAAGGAAAAATATTGCTGAGGGAAAAATTAATAATGCAGAGAAAAAATCTGAAGAAATAGTATTAGAAGGAAGAAAGAAAGCAGAAACTTCTAAAAAAGAAATGCTTCTTGAAGCAAAAGAGGAAGTTCATAAACTAAGAAATGAACTGGAAAGAGAAAGTAGAGAACGCAGAAACGAACTTCAGAGATCAGAGAGAAGATTGATTCAAAAGGAAGAAGCCTTAGATAGAAAGTCTGACAACTTAGAAAAGAAAGATGATATCTTAAACAGAAAGATTAGGGATATAGATTCTAAGAGGGATGAAGTTGGCAAAATCCTACAAAAGCAATTGGAAGAACTTGAAAGGGTTTCAGGATTAACTTCAAATGAAGCTAAAGATCTATTGTTAAATGAAATAGAAAAAGAAGTTAAGCATGAAGCTGCTATAATGATTAAGGATATAGAACAAAAGGCAAAGGATGAGGCCCAAAAGAAGGCTAAGGAAATTATTGCTTATTCTATACAAAAATGTGCAGCTGATCATGTGGCAGAAACTACAGTATCAGTAGTAAATTTACCTAACGATGAAATGAAGGGTAGAATAATTGGTAGAGAGGGTAGAAATATTAGAACCCTTGAAACTTTAACTGGTATTGATTTGATTATTGATGATACTCCAGAAGCAGTTATCCTTTCAGGATTTGACCCAATACGACGTGAAATAGCTAGAATAGCCCTTGAAAAATTAATTGTAGATGGTAGAATACATCCAGCTAGAATTGAGGAAATGGTTGAAAAAGCTAAGAGAGAAGTAAATGAAATAATTAAAGAAGAAGGAGAGCAAGCTACCTTCGAAACTGGAATACATAGCTTGCATCCAGAGTTAGTTAAATTATTAGGTAGATTGAAATACAGAACTAGTTATGGACAAAATGTATTAAAACATTCTATAGAAGTATCTCATTTGGCAGGTGTAATGGCTGCTGAGTTAGGTGTTGATGTGAAACTAGCAAAAAGAGCTGGCCTACTTCATGATATAGGAAAGTCTATAGATCATGAAGTGGAAGGAACTCATGTTGAAATAGGAATGGATTTACTTAAAAAATACAAAGAGTCTAAAGAGGTTATTCACGCCATGTCTACACATCATGGAGATTATGAACCTCAAACTATAGAAGCAGTTTTAGTAACTGCAGCAGACGCCATATCAGCAGCAAGACCTGGAGCAAGAAGAGAAACATTGGAAACTTATATTAAGAGATTACAAAGATTAGAAGAGATAGCTAATGAGTGTAGTGGTGTTGAAAAATCATTTGCCATACAAGCTGGTAGAGAAATTAGAATTATGGTTAAGCCAGATGAAATGAATGATGAAGGAATAGTTTACTTAGCCAGAGAAATTACTAAAAAAATCGAAAGTGAATTAGAATATCCAGGACAGATTAAGGTTAATGTAATAAGAGAAACTAGAGCTATAGAATATGCAAAATAATATAAAAAAAGGAAACCTAAAAAGGTTTCCTTTTTTTATATATAGGAGCGTGCCCAGCAAAGCTGTAATTTGCTTACTGGTGAAAGTCCAGTCTAGGTAGTTGCCAAGAAGCCTAGTAGCTATAAGACCAGCGTTATTAGAGATAGTAGCGTTGAAGCGTTTTGAAAATGTGCCTTTATGGTGCTA